>CAYUZC010000048.1:0-11138 GCA_964449525.1 uncultured Ruminiclostridium sp. | reverse complement strand
TGGCGATTTGCCACGCCGCTTCGCAACCTGCAAGACCCGCCCCTATAACATTAATATAATCGGTCATTCTATCTCCTTAGTTATCAATTTTTTTTGCATATTTAATCATTATAATATTTAACGACAAGAATTAACAGGCTTTTACCATTAGATATTTATTAAAACTTTCTAATATGATTTTCTTATTCCGGAGGTATTATTATAGAAAATGTAAAAAAGTACACCTCCAAATATTAGATTGTGTCTAACATTTGGGGTGCACTTCATGTAAACCTTTCTCTTTTTAATCACTAATTTTTATTTTATACTCAGTCACAAATAGCCCATATCATGGCTGCTTGCCGATATATGCAAGAATTCCGCCGTCAACATACAGCACTTGGCCATTAACAAAATTTGATGCATCGGACGCAAGGAATACAGCCGGTCCGACTAAATCCTCGGGATTACCCCAACGTGCTGCAGGAGTTTTACTTATTATAAATCTATCAAATGGGTGTCGGTTGCCGTCAGCCTGCTTTTCACGTAGCGGTGCTGTCTGTGGCGTTGCAATATAGCCTGGACCGAGACCGTTACATTGGATATTGTATTCGCCGTATTCGCTGGCGATATTGCGAGTCAGCATCTTTAGCCCGCCTTTTGCTGCTGCGTAAGCTGAAACAGTTTCGCGACCAAGTTCACTCATCATAGAACAAATATTAATAATCTTGCCGCTGCCTTTCTTAATCATAGCGGGTATTACGGCCTTTGCCATGATAAAAGTTGCCGTTAAATCAATATCAATTACCTTTCTGAAATCTGCAGTTTCCATTTCAACCATCGGTATACGTTTTATAATGCCTGCATTGTTTACAAGAATATCTACTATCCCTAAATCCTTTTCAATTTTAGCAATCAACTCATTGACTGCAGATTCATCGGTAACATCACAGATATATCCTATCGCATCAACACCTTTTTCCTTATAGGAATTTAAGCCTCTATCTACAAGCTCTTGATTAATGTCATTAAATGCTATTTTTGCACCTGCATCTGCCAATCCGCATGCTATTGCAAAGCCTATTCCGTAGCTTCCGCCAGTAATAAGCGCAACTTTGCCTTCTAGTGAAAAGTTGTTTAGAATATTCATGGATTTTCCTCCTATCGTAAATCTACGGTTTTAACATTATCCATGTCATCAAATGCTTGATTTTCTCCGCCCATAGCCCAGATAAAGCTATATTTTCCTGTGCCACATCCGGAATGAATCGACCAACTGGGGCTTATTACAGCCTGCTCATTTTGCATTATAATATGACGCGTTTGCTGGGGCTCACCCATAATATGTAATACAACATTATCCCCTTCAATTTCAAAGTATGTATATACTTCCATACGGCGCTCATGAGTATGTGTTGGCATAGTATTCCAAACACTGCCGGCATCCAATTCGGTAAGACCCATTGAAAGCTGACATGTTTTTAGTACATCCGGATGGATAAACTGGTTAATTACACGTTTATTGCTCGCTTCAAGCGATCCTAAGGGTTTTTTTGCCGCATCCTTAATAGAAATCATTCGAGTTTCATAACTGCAATGTGCAGGGGCTGAGACACCGTAAAACTTAGCAGGCTTCTCTTTATTGTTGCTTTGGAATAATACTTCCCTTGCTCCCTTTGTGATGTAAATACAATCTTTATATCCTAAACTGTAAACCTTATTGTCAACAGTAACCTTGCCTGCTCCTCCGATATTGAAAAAACCGACTTCACGGCGTTCTAAAAAGAAAGTTGTTCCAAAATTAGCCCATATATCAATGCCTTTATTGATTGGAATAACATCATTAACAGGCATTATTCCAAGTGTAACCATACGGTCAACATGGCTATAAACAGCAATTACCTCATCAGGCTTGTATAAGTTTTCAATTAAAAACTCATTTCTTGTTTCTTCGGTTGTGTAACGCTTAAAATCGCGTTGATTTGTTGAATATCGAATATCCATCTAGCTTATCCTCCTTAAATAATTTCTTCTTTTCCCCATAATTCAATTTGACTCAACGCCGGGAATGGGGATTCATCCTCGGCCTTTACAAGTTCCTTTATTATAACCCATTCTGCCATGTGTGGTAGAATTTTGAATACTTGTCTCTTATATGCTTTATTCAGCTTGATAATTTCATGGCTACCATCGGAAAATTCTAGAGTAGCCTGCGTCCAGTAGCTATCATGCGGGAAATCTGCACGAGTTGTAAACACCGCTTTATCAAGGCATACAGTTCTTCCAAAATCAATTCTCAGTTCGGCGTCAGGATTACGGTTAATACCCCAGCTTTCGTATGGCCAGTTACCATGACCTGTATTGGCTGTATTTCCGTTAATTGCATTTCTTGCGGCAAAGACCGATTCACCGCGAGTTTCAACATTTGCCATTGCATGAGGAAACAATCCTATGTTTTCATGACAATCGAGAGGATTTAAAGCAAGATTACGATAACGCATAACCTCCTCATTATTTGCCACTCTTGCAGTCAGCAAATGTACATCGCCGGTGAAACTTTTAGGTGAATAACTGACGCTTTTTTCTCCAAAAGGCACAAGCATTTCATATTCTCCTGTAAGATACCCGTAAACATCGGGAATACTGTCTTCAAGACAAGCGACAACAAAGCCCTTCTTGTCGGAGTAGAGGCAAATTTTATCCCCTTCTTCATATTTTTTATTGTAAACAAGATATACGCTGTCATTTGCTGATGCTTCAGCCTTTATATTTCTGTCAGCACCGATAATTTTAATTGTTAATTTCATACTTCACCTCACCATGCCAAAACTGTACCTATTTCAGTTTCACCGGCAGACCTGTTGAAAACTACGGCACTGCCAAAACCAACACATCCATCAGCTAAAAAAGTGTCTGTTGGACTTGCGAATTCCTCATGGGCAATTACAAGTGTGTAGAAGCTCTCTCCTACCCTTATGTTTACTGACTCAAGCTGGTTATCCTTAAATGTTATCCCTTTGAAGTTTGATTTTACCGGAACCTTCTGTATATTGAGTTTATTAGTACTTTCCGGAGATGATAAAGAGATTACCGTAAACGCAGAGGTAAAACCATCACCGGAAAAAGATGTTTCAACTAATTGTGCATCTTCACATTTATTGTACTTCCTGGAAAGCTTATATGCTTCAACTTTTGAAGTCAGGTTATTTGATATCATTTTTAATTCTGCTCGTACCTTAGTGCTTTTATAAACGTAATAGTCATTTTCACCTGTTAATGTGCCTGAATTATTGAAGTGAAAAAACTGGTTGTAACTATGTTTTTTATTGGCATAGAATTCATCAGCTATAACAAGAATGTCCGGTTTTATGAAAATGACACGTCTGTTTGTAAATACGCCTAATCCATCAATTATATAACCTAAGTGGCCACCCTCGGCATATCCGTAGCTTTCATTTGAATAGAATCTGTGATTAACAGCTCTTGTAAGTTTTTCACATTCCCAAGAGTCTTTACATACGTATAAATCATCATTGTCAACCATTACCGTATTATGAGCTCTCACTTCTTTAAAGGCTTTTCTATCTCTTTCAAATACATAGGTAAACCTGCCCGAATCAATCAAAACATCCTCATCACGGCTAAAAAGATCAATATGTAATTTATCTGCATGTCCGTGACCTGCCCCCAAAGGTCCGCATTGAAAGTGTAAGAAAGTCGCGTCATCCGCCCAACTGCTTCTAAAATAGCTGTTACCACTGTCTTCAAAAAATCTATCGGTTTTATTGGGTGCCTTTGAAATAATACTCTCGTATTCTTCTATACCTTGCTCACCAATATCCCAAACCGTATCAAAATCCGGTAACGCATATCCACTGCTCTTTAAGGTACTATCACTAAAAACAACGGCTGCTTTGGTGATTAAATCGCGTTGATCGATTTCATCACTATCTCCCATACTAATCTCATTATGATCGGGTTTGGAGGCGAATAAATTAACAAATGACATATCCTTTATTTTTTTCAGCATCTCTTTCGGTAATTCGATATTATTTCTCTGTGCCAAAATGACAATATCCAAAAAACAGTGAAGCATCTCATTATGGTACATAGGGCTCTGTTCCCAATGGAAACCATCGCGATACACTTGCATGCGCAATTCAAGATTTAATCGCCTTATTGCTTCAGCTAAATATTCTTTTGTCCTTTTGGTTTCCGGAAGCATAACACCTGCCATAAACAAACCATGATTAGCAAGTATGCCCCAATTGCTCATGAGATTATAGCTGTTCCATATCCCCATAATAAATTCAGCCTGCTCAGTTACGCTTGCTATATAAAGCTTTGCAACTTCATCAGTGATTAAGGGGCTGTTCTTGAAATATTGCATCGCTTTTTGCCAGTACTCAAGACGAAAACCGACCTCTATACTACGCCATGCTTTTTCGTTATGCGGGTTATCTGACTTAACGTTCTTAACCCAGTGGCAAAGTTGTTTAACAAAAGCCTTCGTATATTTTTCATCTCCTGAGAGTGCATAGGCCTGTCCTAAACATATCCAAAATCGCATGCGATTAAAAGCAAATACCCATTCGGGATCATTACCGGGTTGATGCAGCCATTCAATATCTTTTTCGAAAACCACGGGCAATTCAGTTTGTTCTAAATCACGACGCAATGTAAATTTGAAAATTTGATTCACAATATCATCAGCTGCATCTATGATTTCCTTTGCCTGTTGTTTACAATTTTTGCTCACATATTCGGCAATTTTGCATGGGTCATTAAAAAAGAAATTTCTGCCCTCTCTATTGAAAATTGTATTTCTCATTTTTTAGTGCCTTTCTTACCAATATGATTCCCAATTCTTACTTAATCGCGTCAATGCCTCCATGTAGAAGTAATCTCCCCAGCTTGCACATTCATCAACCCCCTCGGGCGTACATGTGTTATATGGCGACTTTTTACTGTAAGTTGCATGTAATACCTGACCATTTGAAATGGAAGGATCCTTAACACTGTAATTATCAACAAGTGATTTAACTATTTTTTTAGCAAGTGATTTATAACTATCCCCTTCGGCTTCTGGTACATGTTGTGACATTTCAAGCAAGCCACAAGCAACAATTGAGGCACTGGAGGAATCCCGGGGCTCATCGTTGCTACTAGTAAAAATCATATCCCAGTAGGGAATTAAATCCTCTGGAAGCTTGGAAGTATAGAATTTTACTACACTTCTGAAAGCTTCGAGATATTCTGACCTTTTCTCATATTTATAACTTAAGGCAGTACCGTAAACAGCCCATGCCTGTCCCCTGGCCCAAAAAGAATCATCACTATACCCTTGGCATGTAGCTCCATATCTCATTTTTCCTGTTTCAGGGTTCATAAATACGGTATGAAACGTACTCCCATCATCACGTATAGAGTATTTAAGGCAGGTAGCTGTATGTTTATGCGCTATATCTGCGTATTTTTTGTCCCCGGTTTGTGCACTTGCCCAGTAGAGTAATGGCAGATTTAGAAGACAATCTATGATATAACGATAATTATCAGTTGCTCCGAGTTCACCCCAAGCTTGAATAAAATTACCGATGGGATGAAATCGTTTAATTAATTGATCTGCTGCCATAATTGCAGCTTTTCGAGCCCTGCTATGATTTAAAAGTTTAGCAGGGGCAATACATGAAGGTGTATAAAGGAACCCCATATCATGATGGTCAACCTCTACCTTATACTTAATGCGATTGTAGAAGCTGTCCACAAAAACTAAGCCTGATTCTCGAAAGCTTGAATCACCGGTATTTTCAAAGGCAAGCCATATCTCACCCGGCCAAAACCCACAAGTCCATTGATTGTTTTCACATTTAGGATAGAGTCCGTTTATACTTGTATGATTCCGGCAGGAGTATGTAAACTCCGGTAAATTACGCTTTACCTGTTCTATGGCAGATATCAGCGCAATATGAACCTCATCGTCTGTAATTTCTTTCAAAGGAATATTCATTTTTACCCCTTTAATCCCACCGAAGCTACGCCCTGTACAAAGTATTTTTGAAGAGATAAGAATATTATAAGCACAGGAATTAAAGCAACAACACTCGCTGCCATAATAAGACCATATTCACTTGAATACTGCATAATAAACATTCGCAAACCGATTTGTATAGTCTTAAGTTCGGTTCTTGTAAGATAAATCTGTGGCCCTAAAAAGTCATTCCAGGTATTTACAAAAGTAAAAATTATAAGTGTGGACATTGCCGGCTTGGAAAGAGGAATCATAATTCTTGCCCATATTCCATATTCGCTCAAACCATCAATTCTTGCTGCTTCACATAATTCATCGGGAATACTCTGATAAAACTGTCTCATCAGAAATACTCCAAAGGCCGAAAAGGCCTGAAGACATATTATTGCAAGATGTGAGTTATTAAGGCCCATCCTTCTTATCATTATAAATTGAGGCACCATATATGCCTGCCATGGTACAGCTATTGTCGCAATATAGCCCAAGAACAAAAAGTTTCGGCCTTTAAATTGTAACTTAGCAAAAGCATAAGCCGCAAAACTTGATGTTAAAAGTTGTAGGAAAGTTACAATAACCGATAATTTTGCTGTGTTCCATATAAAGGTATTGAGAGGTATTTTCCTCCATATGTCTATGTAATTTTGCCACCTCGGACTCTCCGGAATCCACTTCATAGGGAATGTAAAAACGTCTTTGTTGAGCTTTAATGATGATGATAACATCCAAGCAAAGGGTACAAGCATAACAAAGGCTATTAAAACCAAAATAATATATAAAAACAGCATTGAAATTTTAACACTTTTATTTTCCTTTATCATATATGCTCTCCCTTTAGCCATACTTTTTTTCACCGCGGAATTGTACTAACGTAACCACAAGCACCAGAATAAATAAAACCATTGCTTGTGCACTTGCGTAGCCAAAACTAAGCGAGCGAAATGCTGTGTTGTATATTTGATAGACAAGTACCCTTGTTGCATCACTTAGCTGATTATCTCCCCCGGCAAAAAGGTTAATGAATATGTCATAAACTTTAAATGAGTTAATAATCAGGATCATAGTAACAAAAAAGGTTGTAGGAGCAAGTTGAGGTATAGTGACATTGAGAAATTTTTTCCAGGAATTTGCTCCGTCAAGCTCCGCAGCTTCGTATAACTCCGGATTAACACCTTGCAACCCTGCAAGATAAATAACCATATAATACCCCATATTTTTCCATACCGAAAATAAAATTACGGTAATCATAGCCCAATCCTTGCTTGCGCCCCAGCCTGGAAGCTGTTCAAAGGGTATGCCCGTAATGGCATTAAGCAAGTTATTAATTGGTCCTCGTACCGGACTGAACATAAAGTTCCAAACTGCTGCAACAGCTACAAGAGATGCGACATACGGGAAAAACGAAACAGTACGAAAAAAATTGCGTGCAATAATTTTTCTGTTTAATACAATGGCCAAAGCCAGTGCACATACAATTGTCACCGGTACAACACCTGCAGTGTACACAATTGTATTTTTTAGAGCTCTTTTAAATTGAGCATCTTTAATAAGACGCAAAAAATTATCAAAACCTGCATAATTTATCGGATTAGCTCCATCCCATTCCAAAAATGATAATACAAGTGCAAATACTAACGGAACAAGCGTAAAAACAGCAAAGCCGATAAAATTTGGCGCTATAAAGCTATAGGCAACTAAAGCTCTTTTTGTTTTCTTAAAACTTGGTCTTTTTTTTGTTAGTGCGTACAAAGTGCTGCTCGACACGCTACTCCCCCTTTGTAAATTAAACGGGCGGGCTACAAACCCGCCCTATAGTATTATTTAATTAAGCTTATTTTAAAATTTCTGCTATCCTAGTATTCATATCATTAATAGCTTCGTCAATTGTAGTGTTCTTTGTCATGATATTATCATGGCATTCGTTCAGAACTGTTTCGATGTCTGCACTCTTTTCATGCATAGGCATTTCAAGATATGTTTTGGTGGTTTTAAGTGCTTCTTTACTTGCCGCATCAGTTGGGAACCCTTCAATAGATGTAATAGATGCAACGACGTCGTCATTTTTAATTGCAGGAATTGTTCCTGTTGCAGCAATAACACCAGCACCCTCAGGACCTGTTACAAATTTCATGAATTCAAGAGCAGCTTCCTTATTCTTGGAGTTAGCATTTACTGCCAACGAGGTTATTGTTCCAAGAGTTGTACCTGCAGGTACACCATCGGGATGAGGATATTTAGCAAGACCCCAGTTTGTTGAAAGAGATTCACCCTCTTTAATCTTCGCAATTTGTGTAGCGATAAACCAACTGCCCATATTCATCATGGCAACCTGGTTGTTGTAGAAAACGCCTGAATAGTGAATGCTGGAAGTTTTCAATGTAGCATAATCCTGGCAGATACCATCATCTTGTTGCTTTAAGATCAATTCATAATAAGGCTTTAAGAAATTATATGTTCCGTCAACAATTGTGTTCTTGCCGTCAAGTATTCCAAACAGTTGAACAGCACTACGCCATGTGTGATAATGATTACCATAGATCTTATTAGCGCCGCTTCCGCTGGTCATCTTACGAGCGAGTTCATCATATTGAGTAAGTGTCATATCATTTGTAGGATAAGCAACACCTGCTTTATCAAATAAATCTTTGTTGTAGAAAATAAGCCAGAAGTCACTACGGAAAGGTAGAGCATAAACTTCATTGTTTACCGTAATCTGTTCTGTTGTACCGCCGTAAAGTGAGGTATCAATTCCACTTGAAGCTATGTAGGAACTTAGAGGTTCTAAATGGTTCTGCTTTACAAGGTTAGCATAACCGGGGATATCCTTAATTGTAAGGACATCAAGGTCTGCTCCGCCGGAAAGCTGAGTGCTGAGCATTGTCATAAAGTCTGCTGAACCAAGGTCAACATACTCAATGGTTACGTTGGGGTTTTTAGCAATATAGGCATCAACAAGTGGTTTGTAATAAGCAGTGGAATCAAGATCCCACATAGCCCATTTTAAAGTAACCGGCTTATTAGCTTCCGGGGTTGCTTTCGGAGCGTCTTCAGAAGAAACTGGTGCTGCAGGAGTTGAGACATCTGTTGCTACCGGTGGAGTTGATACTCCGCAAGCTGCCAACATGCCAAATGACATTGCAATTACAAGTAAAACAGATATGATTCTTTTCATGTAAGTTCTCCTCCTATTTTATTCTATTGATTTCATCCTAACTTTTATTTGTAAAAAAGTAATGGAAAATCACTCTAAGTTAATATATTATTTATGCAAAATTACATATTTACATCAAAATAATGTAATTTTTTTAGAAAATAATATAAATTTTATCTATATCATTATTTTTTATAGTTTAATATGCTTACAAAGTTGACACTCAAAATAATTCAAGTTACATTTATAATGTAGTTTGGAGGAAGTATATTGCATAAGAAATTCCGTACGGTAAAAAGTCACATAATTATAGTAATGATTACTTTTTCTCTAATTGTTACAGCTTTAATATCAATTTTTAGCTTCTATCTTCTGTATACCTTTCAGCGTAAAACCACCATACAGTCGGTAGAGTTTAATTTGCAGCTTGTTTCTAGTGTAATTGAGCAGGATTTACTGGATTTAACCTCCCTTGCAAAATGGTTTGGCGTAAGCACGTATATAACAGAATATATCGATGCATCAGGTGATGCAAAGAATAAAGGTATTCGCGCACATAGCCGTGCATTAGAGGAGTATCGCAATAACCGCGCCGGCCAGTATTTAAGACGCGTTGTTGTAGTTGATAATCAATACAGTAAAATTTTGCAGATAGACAATGCTCCCAGTGCTTCTATTCCTGCAAACATATACAACATTGAATCTATAAACAATATACCCTCTTCTAAAACCTATTCTGAATGGGGTGAAATCGCTTCAGATCCCTTTTCATATTTTGGTCATAACGATATAATACCATTGTTTTGTCCTGTATACAGCCCCAATGACCGCAGTATTATCGGAACTGTATTTGTGGCTGCAACAACCAATCTGATTACAGATAAACTCAAGGGATATAATGTATCTGAGGATTCTGCCGTATATCTCACTTTAGGCGATAATTTTTACATATTGGAAAACAGCAAAGAATTCATAAAAACAAAACATAACTTTCAGTTTATCAAATACAATACAAGTGATCCTACAAGTCAAAAAAGCATTGCAGCAACAGCACGTGACGATAGTGGAAAAAAAGTTGTCATCGTCAGTTATCCTGTGCGTAGTGGAATAACCCTTACACAGGTAATACCTCACAGCCGGATAATGCCACAGCAAGGAGCATGGGTTTTGCTTCTGGTTTTATTATGCGGGCTTATCCTTGCATTGGCTATGTTCATAACTTATAGCCTTGATAAAAATATAAGCCGCCCTGTGGCAAAACTTAGAAAAAAAATTAAGGCAATTTCACAAGGGGATTTTTCTATCGATACCACCCTTGAGTCCGATAGTGAATTAGGGATGGTCGGAGAAGGTATTAATAAGCTTTCTACCAATGTGGTATTGCTTATGGACAGGCGAATTGATGATGAAAAGAGAAGGCGCGAGCTTGAGTATAGAATGCTGCAAAGTCAAATTAATCCACATTTTTTATACAATACTCTAAATTCTATTAAAATGATGGCTGTTATACAAGGCTTTAATGGTATTGTTGAGATGACCACTTCCCTATCCCATCTTCTTATGTCGGTTTCAAAAGACCTTCGCAAGGTTATTCCTCTCCGTGACGAGATTGCTTTGCTTGACCAATACATAATAATCCAAAAATATCGCTACGGAAATTCTATTATATGGGAAAAGGAGATTGAAAGTGAGAATTTACTTGATGTAGCTATACCAAGATTTTCTCTGCAACCGATTGTTGAAAACGCTATATTCCATGGTGTTGAACCAAAGGGAGGCGGTCTGATTAAACTTCAGATTTCAAAATCCGGCAATAATGTCTTATGCTCAATAATAGATGACGGTATCGGAATAAAAGAAGAAAATCTGATAAGAATATTCGAACCTTTTTACAAAGCAGATACATCACGCCATGACCGTTCATCACCAGGGCTTGGTCTTTCTGTTACCCGGCGGCTGGTTCAGGCTCTTGGAGGAAACATC
>CAYUZC010000047.1:9215-11375 GCA_964449525.1 uncultured Ruminiclostridium sp. | reverse complement strand
TATGAAATATCAATTCATAGCTGTCAGCCAGTTCTACAAGCTTTCCAAGATACATAACACCAATGCGTTTGCTTATGTGCTTTACAATGCTGAGATCATGAGCAATAAATAGATAGGTAAGTCCCATCTCAGATTGTAAATCCTCAAACATATTTACCACCTGAGCCTGTATGGAAACATCTAAGGCCGAGACAGGTTCATCACATACTATGAACTCAGGATCGACAGCAAGTGCTCTTGCAATACCGATACGTTGCCGTTGTCCTCCTGAAAATTCATGGGGGTATCGATTTGCATGTTCACTGTTCAAACCAACCGTCTGGAGCATACTGATAATTTTATCCTGTCTATCCTTCTTGCTTTCAGCCAATTTGTGGATATCTATTGCCTCGCCTACTATATCTCCTACAGTCATCCTTGGATTAAGGCTGGCGTATGGGTCCTGAAAAACAATTTGCATCTTGCGTCTGTAAGGAAGCATCTTGACATTGGTAATATCTTTTCCATCATATATAATTTTCCCGCTTGTAGGCTCGTACAGTCGAAGAATGGTTCTTCCTAAAGTGGTTTTACCGCAACCACTCTCGCCAACAAGGCCAAGAGTTTCTCCTTTATTAATAAATAAACTAACGTCATCTACGGCTTTAACATATTTCGGCTTTAACAAACTTCCGCCAACCTGAAAATATTGCTTCAAGTTTTTAACTTCAAGTAGTTTCTTAGTCATTCTTTTCACCGCCTTGTAACTCTTCCTTTTGCAACAACCAACAGGCACTGTAGTGATCATCATTAATCTGAGTATATTCAGGCATATGTTTAATACATACCTTCATGCAGCTGTCACAACGGGGTGCAAAAGGGCATCCCTCTGGCGGATTGAGTAAATCAACCGGTGTACCTTCAATGGGAACAAGCCTTTTATGCTCTTTATTAGTTAATATAGGGATACTGTTAAGTAAACCCTTGGTGTACTCGTGCTTAGGATTATAAAAAATTTCATCAACTGTTCCATATTCGACTATCTTTCCTGCATACATTACAGCTATTTTCTGGCATATATTAGCGACTATGCCTAAATCATGAGTAATCATGATAATTGACATACCGATTTTTTCCTTCAACTCAATCATGAGCTCAAGAATTTGAGCTTGTATAGTAACATCCAAAGCTGTTGTAGGTTCATCAGCAATAAGAAGTTTTGGTTCACAGGCAAGGGCAATAGCAATCATAACTCGCTGTCTCATCCCGCCCGAAAGCTGATGCGGATATTGCTTTAGCCTTTTTTCCGGTTCGTTTATTCCTACAAGGGTAAGAAGCTCTATTGCTCGGTCTTGCGCTTCTTTTTTGTTTTTATTGGTGTGAAGCATGACTACTTCTCTAATTTGATTTCCAATAGTATAAACAGGGTTCAGACTTGTCATAGGGTCTTGGAAAATAATACTCACTTCGTTACCACGAATTTTTTGCATTTCTTTTTCTGACATTTTATTAATTTTGTGGTCATTAAATTCAATCGTTCCGCCAATAAGCCTTCCCGCACGGTCAGTAAGACCCATAATTGAGTAAGCAGTGACACTCTTCCCGCTCCCGCTTTCTCCAACTATACCTAAAACATCGCCATCATTCATCTGTATTGAAATATCGTTGAGAGCCTTTACCTCACCAGCATCAGTAAAGAATGACAGGCGCTCGTTCTGTATGTTTAGTAATAATTCACTCATTTATAGCACCTCAATTCTTTAGTTTCGGGTCAAACGCATCCCGAAGTCCGTCACCCAACAGATTAAATGATAATATTATCAAACTTATCATAATAGCCGGTGCCAATAACCTGTAGGGGTATGATTGTATTCCTCCAATAGCATCCGCTGCCATTGAACCAAGGCTTGGCATCGGAGCTGCGACACCAATACCAATAAAGCTTAAAAAGCTCTCGGTGAAAATTGCAGAGGGAATCTGTAAAGTTGTAGTAACTATTAAAGCACCCATACTGTTAACAAGCAGGTGTTTTCTTATTATACGACCATGGCCGGCACCTAAAGCCCTTGCTGCCGTAACATATTCCTGCTCCTTAAGAGTCAGAATCTGGCTGCGCACAATTCTTGCCATACCAACCCAATATAAAAGGGAGAATACAATAAATATACAAATCAATCCCAC
>CAYUZC010000047.1:1182-9115 GCA_964449525.1 uncultured Ruminiclostridium sp. | reverse complement strand
CCTGATTCCTTCAGTACAAGCTCCTGTGAGGAATATCTCAAAGGCGCAAGATTTTCACTGCCTCTTATTTGCTGCTCATATGAATATGGATAAAGACTAGGCATTATAAATGCAAATATTAATACAATGATTACAATGGTTAAACTAACCACCGCTATTTTATTTCTTTTGAAGCGACGCGCTCCGTCCCGCCAAAAGCTCACACTTTCACGCATTATAACAAGGCTCTGTTTTTCTTCCTTACCGGCAGGGAGGAAATCAGACACGTCTAGTTGTAAGCTTAATTTATTATTAACTTGCTTCATTTTTTAACTTCCTTCCTACTTTAATTGAATTCTCGGATCAATAATTTTATAGGCAATGTCAACCAACAGGTTCATAACAATTATAAGGGCTGCCAAAAAAATAGTAGTACCCATTATCATAGTGTAATCCCTGTTAATAATCGAACTTATAAATTCACTGCCAAGACCGGGAACCGTAAATATCTTTTCCACCACAAAACTACCTGTAAGAGTGTAGGCAAGTAAGGGGCCAAGATAGGTTACAACCGGAAGAATTGCATTTCTAAGGGCATGCTTAAAAAGCATCAAAAACTGGGAAAGTCCTTTTGCTCTAGCTGTGCGCATATAATCCTGACCCAGCACCTCAAGCATACTTGTCCGCATTAGACGCGAGATGTATGATGATGGATAAAGTGATAACGCCGCAACCGGCATAATATAATGTTTCCATGATGTTAAGCCATATGTAGGTAATAAATCCAGCTTAACACTAAAAATCAGCATAAGTACTGTAGACACAACAAAGCTCGGTATGGCAATCCCTGCGGTAGAAAAGACAATAATTACATTGTCTAGCCATTTTCCTCTGTTTAATGCAGCTATGCTGCCCATAGGTATTCCAACTAGAAGTGCCAATAAAATACCCAATCCGCCTACCTTGGCAGATACTTTAAAGCCTGTAGAAATAATAGAGGAAACGGTCCTTCCTCTTTGTTTTAAAGAAACGCCCATATCTCCCTGGATAAATTTGACCATATAGTTTTTGTATTGAACTATCTTTGGCTGATCTAGTCCATATTTTTGGTTAAGTGCTTCCAATGTTGCCGCCGATGGTGTTTTTTCAGCAAGAAAAGGTCCGCCCGGGACCATAAACATTAAAGCAAAAGTAAGTGTCGCCACAAGCCAAAGAGTAAATATAGACATCAGTAGCCTCTTTGCTATATATGTAGGCAAAAATATCACTCCAATTCAAACTGTCGTCTAAGGTGCATTATAATAAACTCAATCTTTATAGAATAAGCATTATATTTATTATTAACATTGATTAGCAAACACATACGGACCCGGTGAAATCGTATAAATAAAATCTGATTATGCCACTTAACTCTGTGAACGAATCAGAAAACTATTTTCAAATACAGAACTTCATAAATCACACTTTATTGCTAAAATTCAATAATCTCACTATAGTATAAATCATAGATAAACCATTGTCAAAATAATTATAAAGCCTAAATTTTTAATAATCAAATCCAAAAACAGCCATGGATTATATTGTGAATCTAATCGGTCTTAGTCGTTGACCCATTCTCTATATTTAAGTATACTATATGTGAACATACGTTCTTCAAAAAGGAGCATACTTTGGCAAAAAGCGAAAAAAATACCGATACGGTTTCAAATCAAGTTGATCCGCTTCGGTTCAAAACCTCGGTACGGAACCTTGTAGCATTTTCTGTAAAGGATGATGCTCTTTGGAGCTTCTCCTCGTATCATCTCTTAAATGAAGGATCTTTAGCTCACGCTCAGCTTCAAGGTATAAACAAGGCTAAAGGAAACTACACCTCCGAGGTCTTTCTTTCTCACTCATTTGAGGCTATGAATTGTATTTTAGAATTAAGTGGAAGAGCTGATGGTATTTGGAGACTTGATGACAAGATTATTATTCAGGAGATTAAAACCTCAGCAACACCATTAACCGAAATATATGAGAACTTCAGCGAGGCGCACTGGGCTCAGGGTAAGTGCTATGCTTATCTTCTATCTATGATTGAGGACATCGACGAAATCACCGTGCGTCTCACATATTATGATAAGGAAAAAAATGAGGAGAAATCCTTTGACCGGACATTTAACCGCGACAAGCTTCAACGTTTTATTAAAACACTTATCCATCCCTACCTAGCGTGGGCACTTTCACAGGAAAAATGGAAGGAAACTCGCAACCTTTCTATTGAAGGTATTATATTCCCATATCCATCCTATAGAAAAGGACAGAAGCTTCTTGCATATAATACCTATAAATGTATAGAGGACAATAAACGTCTTTTTGTGCAAGCTCCAACGGGTATAGGAAAAACCATGGGTGTTCTTTATCCGGCAATTAAAGCTCTTGGCCAGGGACGGCTGGACAGACTTTTTTATGCAACTGCAAAAACTACCACTAGGGGCATAGCCGAAACAGCATATAGTATTCTTACAGAGCAGGGCCTGCGGTTAAAGGTGATAACCCTTACCGCAAAAGAAAAAATCTGTCTTAATGATGAAAAAAACTGCAGCCCGGATAAATGCCCTTTCATTCTGGGGTATATGTCACGCTCAAGAAAAATTGTAAAGGAGCTCCTTAAAAAACATGATTTCTTTTCGCGGGATGTAGTGTCCCAAGCGGGTTTGCGCCACGGCATCTGTCCATTTGAGCTAAGTCTTGATCTGGCTCTTAGCTGTGATTTGGTGATATGTGATTATAATTATATTTTTGATCCGAGAGTTTATTTAAGACGCTTTTTTGAACAAAAAGGGCGGGAGAATTACCTTATCATGATAGACGAAGCCCATAATCTATTCGACCGCGCCAGAGGTATGTACTCTGCGGAATTGAATGTTAAGGAGATTTCGGGAATCTCTAGGGAGATCAAAAAAGATTTACCCACAATAAACACTGAACTAAAAAAGCTTAAAAAATCAATATCAGAATTGGAAAAGCAATCGGGAGAGCTTATGATGGAATCAGGAGGTGTCAAGTACAACACCGCCTTTGAAGCTCCAATAAGTCTTAAATTCTCCCTTGGAGATTTTATAACTGCCACTGAAAGCTGGATATCAGGTGAAAGGGAGGATAAGCCATATACCGATAAGCTGGTTAATCTTTTTTTTGAGGTTCTTCATTTTAAAAATATTCTTGAAATTTACTCGGATCATTATCGTACGTTAGCTACCGGTAAAAAGACCACCTTCTGTATAAAATTGATTTGTCTTGATCCCGGACCTATGCTGGCACGTAAAATGTCTTATGCAAAAAGTACAGTACTCTTTTCGGCAACCCTGTCTCCCCTTTGGTATTTTAAGAGTATACTCGGTGGCAGAGATGAGGATGTCACCCTAAGACTTCCCTCCCCATTTCCGCGTGAAAATCTATTAGTTTTTAATGATGATAGTATCGAAACACGATATAGAAGCCGGGAAAAATATTTGGACGCAACCGCTATGGCAATATATAAGTGGTCGATTTCTCATAAGGGAAACATTATGGTTTTCTTTCCCTCGTACAAATATCTTCTAAATGTATTGGAGATTTTTAAGCCCTTGGCTCCCGGTTTTGAAATACTCTGCCAGGACCGAGAAATGGATGAGCCTACAAGAGAGAGTTTTATAAGAAAATTTGATGATTTCGGAGATACAAATCGTATTGCCTTCTGTGTTATGGGCGGTGTTTTCAGCGAGGGTATAGACTTAACGGGTGATAAACTCACCGGTGTTATTATTGTCGGCGTGGGTCTGCCACAGGTATCTCCGGAGCTTGAGATAATGCGAAACTATTATCACAATGAAGCTACATCGGGTTTTTCTTACGCTTATACCTATCCGGGGATTAACAAGGTTCTCCAAGCAGCCGGCAGACTGATAAGATCCGAGTCGGATCGCGGAGCCCTTTTATTGATTGATTCTAGGTTTTCAACATCTGATTATTTGAGCCTTCTTCCACAGGAATGGCATCCTATACCGCGAACATCCCAAGGATTTTGCTTGGATGCTTTTACCGGTGAATTCTGGGATAAGACTGCAGAGGATTAAAATATGCCTAAGAATTTTTGCGCTACCTTTATTTTAACGCGGATTACAGTGTCGGATGAAACTACATAAGCCATGTCATCCTTTGCAATATATACACCGGTAACATTTGACTTCGCGGTATAACGATCCATAATCTGTCCATCCCCGTTAATAAAGAGAACTTCCGATTCGGCAATAATAGCTGCAGTTTTTTTCTTAGCGACTATTCCCGTCACCTTTGAATCAATATCAAAGTATGCTTTTTCTGTGCCGTTATTATCATAAATCTTAAGTTTAGTTAAATGTTGTCTTTCTCTTGAGTATATTTCACTGTCAAGAAGAGCCACTACGGGATATTTACCTTGTATAACATTTGCCGCAGTAATGGAAAATCCTTCAGAACTCTTTTCCCAGACAGTATTAAAGCCACTATCGATTGACATTATACTTTTTTCTCCAAAAACAAAAAGCCTATCTTCGGCTAGCAAAAAACAGCCCCCGAATACTTCACTCTTTCCTTTTATACTTGCTTTCTGACTCATAGACGAATCTAAGAATTCAAAAAGCCCGTTGGTCTCAAGACCGGATACCTCTATGCTGCTGACGGCAAATAACGCTTTATTGAATTCGGGAAAGTTCATAACAGCGAAAGGATAGTAGTTGGAAACATTTCTGAATGAAATCTCCTGGCCATCTCTGGAATAGGCGCGAATTGTTCGCTTGTAGCCTGATTGCTCACTTTCAGTTATTAAAAGAATCCATGTATCCGAAATACTTGCGTTTACGATAATCTCATCAATGTTCTTTTCCCAAGCTATTCTGTTATTAATTATCAAGGCAAAATAGTGCCCCGATAAATCTGCCACAAGGGTATCATTTGAATATGATTGAACATAAGGCTTCTTTAGGCTTACAGGAATATATGCTTTTTCCATGCCATCCGGGTCAATAATTTTAACCGAGCTAATTGAAGCGACCACAAGATTATCAGAAACTGTAGTGCAATGAACATTTTCATTCTCATCAAAGGTAAGAACAGTTTTCACCGTCTCTTTAAGAGCATCAATTTCACCGGTGCTTACAGTAAAAATACGGTTATACAGACCCGTTACCCCATCGGAAAGCATATCAAACGGATTTATGTCTAAGAAAGAATACAATACCACTCCCGATACGATTATCACTATTAACAGAAAGAGGGCCAGCTTTATCAAACTGAAGCCCTTTGTACTTTTTGTATTATCTGTCTCCATCTATTAAAAGAGTCTCCTTTGTTAATCGCTAAACCAATTTAATACTTCCAGCGCTTTTGTATATTGCTTATCATTGTTTTTTCTAAGCTCATTTAATGTCTCGTTGAGCTTATTCCTTGTTGCGGTTTCAATTTTGCCGGTTAAGGGAAGCTTTTTATCGGCCTGATATTTTTTGACTGCTTCAAGAGTTTTATCATCAAAAAGTCTATCTGCGGTTGCATCCATATACCCCGCAGCTTTCAATGTTTTTTCTGCATTAAAAACGTCGCTATTATAAGAATGGAGCTCTACGTTTTCCTTAACAGGTGTTACCTGTGATAAATTAATGCCACCAGGATTTGTGGGATTTGGTTCAACTAATGAAGGTTTAAGCCCTACCCCGTTAATGGATTTATTTCTAGGGGTAAGATAATGGCCTGTGGTAAGCTTAACCGAACCTATAATCTCATCTTCCTCAGGAGAAACTCCATGATGCCCCATCCACTCAATGTCAGTAACATATCCAATGCCATATTTTTTTCTGTATTTACTATATGCCTTGGGCGTCAGAACCGAAAAGATATTTTGAAAAACACCTTTACCAAAAGTTGTCTGTCCTACTAAAAATCCGACTCCAGTATCATAAAGAGCACCAGCCAGAATCTCAGAAGCACTTGCCGAATTTTCGTCAACCAAAACAGCTATTATATAATCCGGGTTATTACCATACGAGTAAAAAACCTGATCATTATAATTTTCAGATTTATAATCCAATGTAGTCACGATTCCTTCAGGAATTAGCTTTCTTGCGATCGCAACAGCCTCATCGACATAGCCGCCGGGATTTCCTCTTAGATCAAGAATAATTTTTTCTATCTTGGCTTTATTAATTTCTTTAATTGCTATATCAAACTCCTTTGATGTTCCCCTATTAAAACTGTCAATTGATATATATCCTATTCGCCCTTCAATTCTATAAGTTACTGACTTATTTATAACAGATCCTCTTATAATAAACAAATCTGTTTTCAGTTCATCACGTAAAATAGTAAGTTTTACTTTCGTTCCAGCCTCACCTCTAATAAGTGTTGCTGCAGATGTAGCATCCATACCCACAACGCTTTTACCGTCAATAGCGGTAATTATATCACCTGAATGTAACCCGGATTTCTCAGCAGGTGATTCTTCAAAAACCTCAACTACTCTGATTCCGTTATCACTGTTCTGTAGCGACGCTCCGATTCCCTGATACGTGTTGTTGAGATTATTAATATAGATTTGTGTTTCTTCCTTATCATAGTATTCCGAATACTCATCCAATTGTGAAAACATACCCTTTAAAGTGGCAGTTAGAGCTTCTTCTTCAGTAAGACCTTCATAGTACATTTCCGTTATAAATCCAAGCATTGCTTCAAAGTATGAACCGTATTCTTGGGCATTTGTTATGGGAGAAGTCGCAAAAGTAAAGCATATAACCAAAATAAGGCTTACAAGTCCTTTAAGCTTTTTCATAATAATCCCTTTCAATATTTAAGATCTAAAAATCAATCATTCTATCTCTATAATCTTTTATCAATTCGTTTCCCATGTAGGTAATTAAATCAAAAATCAAATTAGCTGTATTTTCGTTTGTCAAACGATTAGATGGGTTAAATCTACCCATATAATCAGGTTTTATTATACCTAAAGTAGCAGCAACTGTTGCAGCGTTACGGGCATAAGTCGGAATACTGTCATTATCGGTAAAGGGTGTTGTTGTCGTAGGATAAGGGGCCAGGTTTTCCAACCCCAAAGCCGCTACAATCATTTTAATGGCTTCTGCATTGGTAATATAAACATTAGGTCCAAAATTGCCGTTTCCGTTTCCACTGGTTATGCCCTTTTGATAGGCTTTTTTAACTTCATCATAGTAAAGATCCCCCGACTCCATGTCCTTAAACGGTGATATCTCAGGGGCTTTTTTACTTGAGGTTCTTCTTGTATTTGTCGTTAAAGTTCTGACATCCGGGTCTGTTGGGATATCCTTAAGCGCGTTCATGAGTATGCCTACAAATTCTCTTCTGGTTAAATACCTGCCAACTTTAAAATTTTCTCCGGTTCCCGGAAGGATTTCAAGGCCAAAAAGAATACTTATTGGTTCTTCAGCCCAATAACCGTTAAGATGCTTTATATCCGGTACCATAAGTCGTGACAGCTCCATTTGAGTACCCAAGCTCTGGGTATTGGTGTATGTCTTTAATACGTCAGTAGGAATACCATTTCTATCAAATTCAGGAAATCTCGCAGTATAATCTAAGGTTGACTCCATCCATTGCTTTTTAACATATCCACCGTCAAAGCTTATATGCGTAGGCTCGTTCTCTGCATAATTAACCTGATTAAGCGTCGCACTTGACACTACTATTTCGGCAGCACCACCCCATTTAACGGGAGGATTTGCACTCTTCATATCTGTTTCAACCATCACATTTATTCTTTGAGTTTCTGTGCTACTCCAATACTGATCGTAAGCATAGGTTCTTCCCGAAAGAGTAACTGTTACAGTATCATTACCAGTTCCGATTCTATAAACTTTTTTTCCGGTATACTCACCGGTATGATAATTGATAGCGGCCTTAGGATCGCTAATCATGGACTGGGCAAAAC
>CAYUZC010000047.1:0-1082 GCA_964449525.1 uncultured Ruminiclostridium sp. | reverse complement strand
GCATTAAGCGGAGCCAAGGTAATAATTAAAGCCAACACAATTGTAAATATTTTAATATAGCATCTTTTCATCATTTAAACCTCCGTAATGTCTTATTGGCACAGAACAATAATTCCCTCTTTGCTTTGGCTGTGACGGATAATTCTTACCTCATCTCCGGGTTTTATAAGGGAGACTGATCCAATAACCCCATTTTTTATAACAATAGAGTTAAAAGGTATGATTAAGCTCAAATTCGGACTTGCATCCCAAACATAGCTTTCATTATTATATATTCTGGCCTCGGTCAGCTTTAAAACTGACGAAGTAATTGTTTCTGTATCCTCACTCTCGTTCTCAGGCTCTGTGTCATTTTCATTGGTATCCTTTGTAAGTCCGGCTACACGTCCTATCAACGCTTCATCAACATAGGGAGCAGTGCTTATTAAGCTAATTTTGCTTCCATCAGCTACTATATACACAGTCTGGTTTATGTATGTTGAATTAAGATTACGCATATTTCCAACTCCATCAGCCTCAATCAGACGGCTAACAGAAAGATCTATATCAAATGTTTTAGGAGTGTTTGTAAATTCCCAGGTCACTCCGCTAAGCTGAACGAAGGATTCAAGTGTTATACTTTTTAAAGGATCAATATTTTTAATACGGCCCCTGTATAAAACAAGGCCATTTTGAACATTCGATTCACTAACCAGTACATTAGCAATAAACTTATTATCATAAAGAGACTTTTCCATTGATATTTTTAATGTATCTAATGTGTTCAGAGCACTTAGATCTACTACTCTTCCGTCTTTAATTGCAATTGTATTCTTATCATAGGTGATTATATCCGATGTGTTTTCCAGCTCCAGTATTCCTCCGTCTGTCATACTCATAAGATTGTCTTTCATGGTCTTCTCGAATCCGGATGCACCCCGGAATGAAGCTGTGACAATCTTGTCCATTCCGTCATACGCCTTCTTTGTCGCAAAATATATCATACCGGGCATTCTTTTTGGGGGAAGTTGATTATACTCGCTGCTATACTTAAAGCTTTGTATTCCTATATTCGATGTAGCTTCCCATCTACCGTTAATAAA
>CAYUZC010000046.1:4192-11414 GCA_964449525.1 uncultured Ruminiclostridium sp. | reverse complement strand
GGGACATGTAGCATGATACCTGGTCTTTTTTCAGTTCTCCTGTCATAAAAGAAAAAGGAACAATTTCATCATCTCCGGGCTGTTCAATAAGCTTTGAAAAGTCAATACTGCGTCTGTTTATGCGGGCGGGAGTTCCTGTTTTAAAACGCATTAACTCTATCCCAAAATTTTCTAGGCTGTCGGAGAGCTTATTTGCAGGTAAAAGACCATCAGGACCACTGCTTATTCTACTGCTGCCTATAATAATACATCCCTTAAGATAAGTACCGGTGGTTAGAATAAGAGTCTTACAGGAATAAACCGTGCCCGTATGAACACGTATTCCTTTAATTTTTCCGTCTTCACACAAAATATCGGTAACTTCTGCCTGTTTAAGATCCAGGTTTTCCTGCTTCTCTAAAACATACTTCATATAAGCGCTGTATGCACGTCTGTCAATTTGTGCCCTCAAAGAATAAACAGCCGGACCCTTGGCCTTATTAAGAATTTTGGACTGAATAAAATTTGCATCCGCTGAAATACCCATTTGACCGCCTAAAGCATCCACTTCCCTAACAAGCTGTCCTTTTGCTGTTCCACCAATGTTCGGGTTACAGGGCATATTTGCTATGTTATCAAGATTAAGAGTAAATATCGCCGTTTTAAAACCCAGCCTGGCAGGAGCCAAAGCCGCCTCACAGCCTGCATGACCTGCTCCCACCACAATAACATCGTAATCTCCGCCAATAAAATCGTTCATTTTTATCACCTTTAATAAGGGCCTTGCCCTTCATTTTGCAGTCGCTTTAATATTTGTTATACAAAAAACCCGAAGATCCGGCATGATATGCCAAACATGTCAATACTATTTTCCTAAACAGAATCTTGAGAAAATTGCATTTATTACATCCTCATCAGCATGATGGCCTGTTATTTTCCCCAGCTCCTCAAGGGCTATTTTAAGGTCCAGCGCCACCATATCCAAAGTCATTCTTAACTCGCTAACTTTAAAAGCTGATTCTAGATGTTCTCTCGCAATTTTTAGCTGCCTCTCATGTCTTGCATTTGTTATGAGAACCTGATTATCAATATCCTGCCTATTTTCTGTTGCAAAACCGAATATATGCTCTTCCAATTTATCTATACCGATATCTTCGGATATAGACATAAGAATTGCATTAGGATACGCTTTAATAAATTCATCAGCTTTATTATCCTTAATAAGGTCTGTTTTGTTAAAGCATAATGCGTAGGGCTTTTGTCTAACTAAAACCTTATTTAGTAATACTTCATCCTCAGGTAGAAAGCCTTGAGAAATATCAGTCAGAATAACAACAAAATCTGCTTCTGAAATAGCTTTTATACTTCTTTCAACTCCCTGTTGTTCTACTTGGTCTAAAGTATCTCTGACTCCTGCTGTATCCACAAGCTTTACCGGAATACCTTTTATATTTACAAATTCCTCAATAGTATCTCTTGTTGTTCCGGGAATATCTGTTACAATTGAACGGTTCTTTCTTGTAAGCCTGTTCATTAATGAGGATTTACCTACATTAGGTCTGCCGGTTATAGCAACCTCCATGCCTTCTCGTAAAAGCTTCCCAAAATGAAAGCTACTTATAAGCCCATCAAGCTCACTTATAATTCCTTTGGTCTCTTTTCCTGCTTGTGCCAAGGTTACCTCCTGGGCATCATACTCCGGGTAATCCAGATTAACCTCTATATTAGATAAAAGCACTATTATTCTCTCTCTTATTTCGTTGAGTTTTTGAGATACAGAGCCTTCAAGCTGTTTTACCGCAACATTTGATACTCTTTGGGTTCTGGCCTGAATAATGTCCATCACCGCTTCTGCTTGAGACAGATCGATTCTGCCGTTCAAAAACGCTCTTTTTGTGAACTCTCCCGGTTCTGCCGGTCTGGCTCCGTTATTGTAAAGCAGGTTCAGCAAAGACATTGTAATAGTATATCCGCCATGGCTTGATATCTCCACTACATTCTCTCTGGTATAAGTACGTGGAGCCTCCATTTTAGAAAGCAGAACCTCGTCAATAACCTCTTTATTCTGTCCCGATATAATTTTTCCGTATTGAATTGTATGGGTTTTTTGATCCGATACAGAGCTCTTTCCTTTAAATACTTTATCTGCTATAAAATAAGCTTCAGGCCCGCTCAACCGGATTACTGAAATACCTGAGTTCCCTACAGCTGTGGAAACTCCGGCGATGGTATCGTTTATCATATAAATTACCTATCTAATACTAGCACTTATCTGTTTATTATAGTGCTAAATTGTTAAAAGCGGACATCGGATAAACCGTTGTCCGCTTTATATTTCTTAATAAGATCTACCGCTTCCCTGCTTGTAACGGACAACAACCTTACGATTTGGTTCTTCTCCGATACTTTGCGTATCAACATATTTATGGTCTTGCAAGGTAAAATGTATTATTCTTCGCTCATACGGATTCATAGGTTCTAGTGTCAAATTTTTACGATATCTTGAAACTTTGTCTGCTACACGATTAGCAAGTCTTATCAATGTTTCTTCTCTTTTTTGCCTGTAGTCGGCTACATCTAGTATTACCCTTATATATTCGTCTGATTTGTGGTTTACAACAAGACTAAGGAGATATTGAAGAGCATCGAGAGTTTCTCCTCTTCTGCCGATAACGATACCGATTTCATCCCCCGTCAAGCGTACAGTTATATGATCCTCTTCATGGATAATATCAAGACTCGCAGAAATCTCCATTTTTTCGAAAATAGGCCTCAAAAAATCTACTATTATATCATCAATCCCAGCCTTTAAAGTTACCTTAACAACAGCGTTTTTATTGCCTATTATGCCCAGGAGTCCTTTGTTTCCTTCATTAATGATCTCAACATCTACGTTATCAATGTCAGTTTCAAGCTCTTCACATGCAAGTCTTATTGCTTCATCAAGGTTCTTAGCTTCTTTTATTATCGACTTTTGCAACGTTACTCTCCTCCTTCTTTGCTTTGTTATCCTTTTTATAAAGCTTATTAACTAGCTTTTGTTGGCCAAAGCTTAATATATTATTCAGCGTCCAATAAACCGATAGGCCACAAGGAGTACCTAATCCAATCCAAAGTGTCATTATTGGACTCATCCAAATCATACTTTTATTCGCACAGCCGTTGTTTGCTGCTTTTGGGTCTTTACTTTTTGTCTCAGGCTGCTTAGGCATCATTTGTGATGCTGTTAAGAATGTTGTACCAACCGCAATGATTAATATAATCAGTGCCGGAATATATGTGCCCGGATTAGCGGTTATTTCTTTAGGATTAATTGTCGGTTTTACTCCAAGATTAAATATTTTGAATACTTTAAGATCAAAATCGGTCAATACCTTTTTTTGCTCTTCGGAAAGATAAGGATTTTCAGATACAATTTCAGGCTTTCTGTCTACAGCATCCAATATTTTTATTTCGATATAGGGATCTTTTGAAGATAAATCTTTATATGTTTGTTGCAAATATCCATCGGTAATTTCATCTTTATTAGGATCTCTAATATCTAGATTAAATTTGCTGTTATCAAAACTCAAATCCCCACTTTGTATAGAAACAAGAGCCATATGGCCGACTGCTCTGGCCGGTACGTCTATCATATATGACATCGGCATTCTGATAACATAAAAGAGCGCAATGATGATAGGTAACTGAATTAACATAGGTAAACAGCCCGATGCAGGATTGTAGTTCTTTTCCTGATAAAACTTCATCTGTTCTTCCTGCAACTTTTCTTTATCATTCTTATATCGTTCCTGAATTCTTTGCAACTCTGGCTGAAGCTCTTGCATCAGTTGGGTTGACTTCATTTGTTTAATGGATAAAGGCAGTAGAATCAACTTATAAACTAACGTAAAAAAAACAAGTGAAAGAGCATAATTATGAAGGCCAATTGTATTATAAATGAAATACATCAGCATTCCAAATATCTTGCCTATCGCACTTAATATTCCCATTAATTTTTCCTCCAAGTTTCTATTTTACAGGGTCATATCCTCCTGGGTGGAAGGGATGACACTTTAATATCCTAAGTATCGATAAATAAGTACCTTTTATTGCACCGTATTTTGTTACGGCTTCAAAGGCATATTGTGAGCATGTGGGATAAAATCTGCATGTAGGTTTTTTTTTAAGGGGAGATAAATAACGTCTATAAAATTTTATAACAGCCAATACTATTCCTTTTAACATTTACTTTCCCTATCTAAAAGACCTAATCTATGAAGAAGATATCTTAATTCCTTACCAATCACTTCTAAGTTTGCTGTGTTTTCAGTTTTTCTTGCCACTATAACTATATCATAGCCTTTTGCTAACCGATCATATAATATTCTTATATTTTCTTTTATTAGCCTGCGCATTCTGTTTCTTTTTACTGAATTTCCGACCTTCTTGCTTGTGGTTATTCCAAGCCTTGTCCTGTCGGTATTATTATAGAGTCCATAAATAACCAAAAAGCCAGTCGCGGCATATTTACCTCGCCTATATACCTTTTGAAAATCATTATTTTTTACTAATACAGGTGCTTTCTTCATTCTTGTTTACTTCAATTCTGCATATCATGAATTTTTTCTTTATATCATCTTGATTTTAGCCCTGGTTTCAAATGTTTTGTTCAAAACAAGGGCTAAAGGCAGCTTCTGCGATTGTTTCTTTACCATAAGCGAATATTTAATATTCGCAATAGAAGAAAAGACCAATTAAATGGTCTTTATGCAGTTAAACTCTTTCTGCCTTTAGCTCTTCTTCTTCTTAAAACTTTTCTTCCGCTTGCAGTCTTCATTCTTTTTCTGAAGCCATGCTCTTTTTTACGTTGCCTCTTTTTAGGCTGATAGGTACGAATCATAAGTAAAGCACCTCCGTTCAGTATATATATTACCAATATTTTTTCTTATTTATAAGGACACCAGCAAATATTATATAACCAAATGCATACAAAAGTCAATAAAAAGTAATACAATGAGTTTCTGTTGAAACGAAGATTGAAATTTGGTATATTTAAAGATACGGTCAGGAAAACAAATGGAGGAATTTTTAATGACAGCTGGTTTAAATGAAACATGGTATCAAATTACTAAATTACTGGAGGAGGAAATGACTAGTGTCAGCTTCTCTACTTGGATAGAAACCATTGTACCTGTTTCTTTCAATAAGAACAACATCATTCTTGAGGTTCCTTCAGAATTTAATTTAGGTATTATTAAGTCTAGATATAAAGATCTTTTGCATAATGCGATAAAACTAATAACCAATAGAAGTCTTGAAATAGAATTTTGTATTAAAAGCACAGACGGACCGGTAGGAAGAGAAGAGCATATAGATGAAAATTCTCATGTACTTTCAATACTAAACCCTAAATATACTTTTAATACTTTTGTAAAAGGAAACGGTAATCAATTAGCTCATGCTGCTGCTCTGGCCGTTGCTGAGGCCCCGGCCACTGCATATAACCCTCTTTTTATATACGGGGGAGTAGGACTTGGAAAAACACACCTTATGCATGCAATCGGCCATTATGTTATTGAACAGAATAAAGATACAAAGGTACTTTATACTTCCTCTGAAAAATTTACAAATGAGCTTATTAACGCCATAAAAGATGACAGAAACGAAGAGTTCCGTAGCAAATACAGGAATATTGATGTTCTGCTCATTGATGATATACAGTTTATAGGAGGGAAAGAGAGAACTCAGGAGGAATTTTTCCATACCTTTAATGCACTTTATGAATTAAATAAACAGATTGTTGTATCTAGTGATAAGCCCCCCAAGGAGATTCTTACATTGGAGGAAAGGCTTCGTTCCAGATTTGAATGGGGATTGATTGCTGATATACAGGCCCCTGATACAGAAACCCGTATTGCTATTCTTCGTAAAAAATCTCAGTTAGAAAAATACGATATACCAAATGATGTGTTAGTGTATATTGCAAATAATATAGAGTCTAATATCAGAGAACTTGAAGGAGCATTAAATCGAGTAATTGCCTATGCATCGTTAACAGGCAGCCCAATTACACTTGAACTTGCACAGGATTGTCTCAAACAGATTTTGGCGAATATCTCGGTTGCAAATATTAATCATACTTCAATAATGAAAATTGTTTCAAGATATTATGATATATCTCCGGAACAAATGATAACACAAAAAAGATCCCGTGATATATCATACCCCAGACAAGTAGCCATGTTTCTTTGCCGTGATTTGACCGGGATGTCTCTTCCTAAAATAGGTCAGGTTTTCGGCGGAAGGGATCATACAACAGTTATGCATGCCTGTGACAAAATCTCTGAAGAAATGGACAGAAGTGCTGATTTAAGACGAGCAATTACAGAAATGAAAAGAAATATAACGGGAAAACAATAATCAAAACATACATATCCACAATTATCTGTGGATATGTGGATTGATAAAGTGTTGAGAATTATGTCGAATAAAAAAGAAAAAAGTTATACAAAGTAAAGCATATAGTTATCAACATGTTTATTAACAGATAAATGCTATAACTACCAAAGGTTTGACATACTTTTCAACATAATTAACAGGACTTACTACTATTACGACTAAATCTATAAATAATATAAGGAGATAAAAACATGAAAGTTATAATCCTTAAACACAACCTTTTAGAGGCAATAAACATTGTACAAAAAGCAATTATGGCAAAGGCAACACTCCCTGTACTTGAAGGTATATTTATTGAAGCCGATGAAAAACTCAAGCTTATAGGTAATAATTTTGATATGGCGATCGAGTATAATCTTGAAGCCGATATAATGGAAAAAGGATCCATTGTAATTAATGCAAAGATGTTCGGAGACATTATAAGAAAACTTCCGGAAGCACCTGTTTCAATAGAAGTATACGACAATAATAAAGTAAAAATAGAATGTCTTAATTCATATTTTGAAATTAAAGGTATGGAATCATCTTCATATCCGCTGCCACCGGAATATAAAACTGATATTAATTTTAATATCAGTCAGGCTTCTCTTAAAGAATTAATAAGGCAGACAATTTTTGCAGTAGGATCTGATGAAAACAGAAAGATTATGACTGGAGCACTTATCGAGGTAGAAAATGGTGAAATTAAGATAGTTGCGTTAGATGGTTTTAGAATGGCTGTCAGTAATTCTATTATAAAAGAAGATGTAAGTTTTAAAGTAGTTGTTCCCGGTAAAAATATGAATGAGATATTACGTATACT
>CAYUZC010000046.1:0-4092 GCA_964449525.1 uncultured Ruminiclostridium sp. | reverse complement strand
TACAGATAGGGTTTAATCCAAGATATTTTATTGACGCACTGAAGGTAATATCAGATGAAACTATAAAAATATCATTTACATCATCAATAGGGCCCTGCATAATTACGGCAAATGATCATGATAAATATCTTTATCTTATATTACCGGTTAGAATTAGAAATAACTGAAAGGTGTAGTTTTATGATAGATATTTTTATAAATTCAGAATACATAAAACTTGATCAGTTTTTAAAATTCTCTAATATTATTGGTGCTGGAGGAGAAGCGCGCAATTTTCTTATGGAAAATAAGATAATAGTTAATGATGAACCTGAGAACAGAAGAGGAAAAAAGCTTCGTAATGGAGACATAATAAAAATAAGAAACGAAGAATACAGAATTGTACAAAATGGTGAAACAAAGTGACCATACAGGAAGTAGAGTTAAAGCATTTCAGAAATTATAAAGCGCAGAGCCTGTCTTTTGGGGAAGAAATAAATATTTTGTATGGACAAAACGCCCAGGGAAAGACAAATATTTTGGAGGCTTTGTATATAGCTTCAACGGGAAAATCACATAGAACGAATAATTATAATGATTTAATACAAAAGGATCAAAGCGGATTTGAAATAAAACTACGCGCAGCAATGAAAGAAAGAGAAAACTCCATAATAATAAGATATTCACGAGAAAGCGGTAAAAGCGCTGAAATTAACGGAATTAAAAGAGATAAGTTATCAGATATATTGGGAACACTAAATATGATATTTTTTTCTCCGGAGACTCTAGAGGTTGTTAAGGGATCTCCGGCAATGAGAAGAAAATTTCTAGACATATTATTATGCCAAACAAACAAGCAATATCTTTATTTATTAAAAACCTATAATTCACTAATTAAAAATAAATCTATAGCTTTAAAAAGAGGAAAAGTTGATAAAAAATACGAGGAATTAATACCTGTCTGGAATGAACAAATATCTTCATATGGTGGTAAAATCGTTTATTTAAGAATGGTTGCCATAAACAGTTTAAATCTTTATATGAAAAAAGAAATATATAAAATAACTGATGGCTCAGAAACTTCAGAACTTGTGTATAAGTCATTTTGCAATATAAATGAAGAAAAGAATGAGGCATATTTTGAAAAGGAACTTTTAAATAGTTTGAATAAAGGCAAGCAAAAGGAAATTAACATCATGCAATGTATTTACGGGCCTCATAGAGATGATTTTGAAATACTGTTAAACAATATGAATTCCAGGCAATATTGCTCACAGGGCCAACAACGGACCCTTGCACTTTCTCTCATATTGGCAGAGCTTTTTTTTATAGAAGATATTAAGGGAGAGAAGCCTGTTCTTTTACTGGATGATGTTATGTCCGAGCTTGATTTAAAACGTCAGGAATATTTATTAAAAGGGTTAACCGACGTACAAACCATAATAACAACCACTGATGAAATTCCTTATGAAAGTTTAGATGGACGAAAAGTAAAAAAGTTTTTTATAGAAAAAGGCAGTGTAATATGAAAAGTTGAAAAATAACAAAAACTAGACTAGAATTGAAAGGTGATATTAATGATATTGCATATAGGCGAAGAAAAAGTTGTTTTTATTAGTGATATTATAACTATCATGGATATAGAAAAAACTACTACTTCAAATAATACAAGAGAGTTTTTAAAAAGATGTGAAGAAAAAGGAATGATTAAGACTATAGGTTCGGACATACCAAAATCATTTATTGTGACGATGCGGAACGGAAAACAGACTGTTTATTTATCACCCATATCGTCAGCTACGCTTAATAAGAGAATAATGAAAGAAACTGATGATATTAGGAGGATTTTACCAAATGATCGAGAGTAGAAATCATATTGATTATAATGAAGAACAAATACAGGTTCTTGAGGGAATGGAAGCAGTTAGAAAAAGACCGGGCATGTATATAGGAAGCACCTCTTCAAGAGGTTTACATCATCTAGTAAATGAAATTGTTGATAATAGTATAGATGAGTCCTTGGCCGGATGCTGTGATCAGATTCATGTAATTATTAATAAGGATAACAGTGTAACGGTATATGATAACGGGCGTGGAATACCGACAGGTTTGCACCCGAAGTTAAAAATACCTACAATGCAGGTTGTTCATACGGTTCTTCATGCCGGAGGAAAATTCGGAGGAGAAGGATATAAGGTTTCCGGAGGACTTCACGGCGTAGGGGCATCTGTTGTTAATGCTCTGTCCGAATGGATGGAAGTAGAGGTTGCCCGGGATGGAAAAATATATAAGCAGCGATATGAAAGAGGTTTACCTGTTACCGGAGTCGATGTGATAGGGGATTGTGATTATAACGGTACTAAGACTACTTTTAAGCCTGATGAGGAAATCTTCGAGGAAACAGTTTATGACTTTGACTTACTTGTAAAAAGATTTAGAGAAATGGCTTTTCTTAATAAATTAGTCACAATTACTATTATTGATGATAGAGAAGAAGAAAAAAATGAGATTGTATTACACTATGAAGGCGGAATTAGTTCTTATGTTCAGTATATAAATAAAAATAAAGTAGTAATTCATCCGGATGTAATATTTTTTGAGTCAAAGAAAGATGATGTAGAATTAGAGGTTGCTATGCAATATACAGATTCATTTAATGAAAATGTATATAGCTATGCTAACAATATAGGTACTACTGAAGGCGGAACGCATATTACGGGATTTAAAACAGCTATTACCAAAGTTGTTAACGATTATGCAAGAAAAACAAATCAGCTGAAAGAGAATGACAAAAATCTTTCAGGAGAAGATGTAAGGGAAGGCCTGACCGCAATAATATGCGTTAAGCTACATGATCCACAGTTTGAGGGTCAAACCAAAACCAAGCTGGGGAATGCTGATATAAGATCATTTACTGAAAGTGTTGTAACAGAAAAGCTCTCATATATTTTTGAAGAAAATCCTAAGGTAGCAAAGATTATTCTTGAAAAAACGTTATTATCTTTCAGAGCACGAGAGGCGGCCAGAAAAGCCCGGGAATTAACAAAAAGAAAGTCTGTCCTTGAAAACACATCACTACCAGGCAAACTTGCGGACTGTTCGGATAAAGACCCAAGAAATTGTGAAATATTTATTGTAGAAGGAGACTCGGCTGGAGGCAGTGCAAAGCAAGGCAGGGATAGAAGATTTCAGGCTATACTTCCTCTTTGGGGGAAAATGCTAAATGTTGAAAAGGCAAGAGAAGACAGAGTCTATGGAAATGAGAAACTAAGTCCGGTAATAACCGCACTGGGAGCTGGTTTTGGTGATGAATTAGATCTTACTAAATTGCGTTACCATAAGATTATTATTATGGCAGATGCCGATGTCGACGGATCACATATAAGGACTTTGCTTTTGACATTCTTCTATAGATACATGAGGCCACTGGTAGATCACGGTCATATATATATAGCTCAACCCCCACTTTTTAAAGTGAAGAAGGGGAAAGAAGAGTTTTATGTATATAATGAACGTGAATTATCAAAACTTATGAAGGAGAAGAATTGGAATAAAGAGGATAATAATTTATCTATGCAACGCTTTAAAGGACTTGGGGAAATGAATTCAGAACAACTTTGGGAGACTACCATGAATCCCGAAACAAGACAGATACTAAAGGTTGATGTTGAAGACCCCATCCTGTCAGACGAAATTTTCACTGTGCTTATGGGAGAAAAAGTAGAACCGAGAAAAGAGTTTATACAAAAATACGCAAAAGCAGTTAGTAATTTAGATATTTAATAGTTAATAGGTGAGTATAAAAATTAAAAACAATGAAATGAGTAAAATAGAAATGTTTCACGTGAAACATTTCTATTTTTTAAAGTTTATAAGAACATCAAAAGATGTTTCTCCGTTTGTATTATTAATTCCTCTTATAACAATACTATCATTGAAATTTGCTCTATGAACAGAGAAAATGTTTTTTTCTCTTAATTCTGATAAAAAGAAGACTTCGTATCGGTTCATTTTATTGAGGATTGCTTTTTCATTATTGTCTAGCGCATCATAAGCAAACTCGCCATATCGAGTATTATTAACATGTCCGAGACAATCAATATGACTGTTGTA
>CAYUZC010000045.1:3181-11673 GCA_964449525.1 uncultured Ruminiclostridium sp. | reverse complement strand
CGAAGTAAAAAATTCGGTCGGTGAAATAATTGGTGTACGGTCACTTATGATAAGTTTCGTTATTGAGAATCTTAAATGCGCGGTATATCTGTTCAAGAAGTATTATCCTCGCAAGTTGGTGCGGAAAGGTTAGCTTCGACATAGAAAATTTAAAGTCCGCATTTTTCAAAATAGATTGGGCAAGTCCTGTTGAGCTTCCTATAATAAAGGCTAAGTCACTTTTACCAGACAGCATCAGTGAATGAATCTCCTCAGAAAATTCGACTGAATCCATTTCTTTTCCTTCCAAGGCCAGGGCTATTATGGTGCTGTTTTTGCCGACTGCTTTCATGATTCGTTCAGCTTCCTTTTGCCTGATTTTCTCCTCCTGCGCCGGGCTCAGTGATTCAGAGGCTTTTTCTTCATCAACCTCGATGACTTCTGCCTTACAAAAACGAGAAAGACGCTTTAAGTATTCCTTTTGAGCGTCTTTTAAATATGCTTCCTTCATTTTCCCTACACAGATTATCCTTATTGTCATTTCATGCCTCTATTTATATATACATAATTTTGCTTGCCCTATCTCTTAAAGCAACCTCCAGATATATGTCCTTATTAGGGTTTATCTGCATATCCATTAAGGCATTACACACTGTTTGATATGCGAGCTCCGGGAAATTGTTTTCCTTGCTCAAATGTCCCAACAAAAACCTTTTAGTACCACACTTGGCCAGATGAGCCACAACCTGCCCTGCTATATCATTGCAAAGGTGGCCGTTGTCACCTAGGATTCTTTGCTTTAAGGGCCAAGGGTATCTGCCCGTTTTAAGCATTTCTACATCATGATTTGACTCCAATAAAATCATTTCGCTTTTTTCCATGTTGGTCAAAAGCTCACTATCCATATGTCCTATATCGGTAGCTATCGTTAATTTTTTACCATCTATAAAAATATTGTAACCGACCGGACAAACCGCATCATGGGGTATAGAAAAAGGTTTCACTGTAATATCTCCTACGGTAATGGCTTCTCCTAATTCAATATAATGGACAAATTCCGGCTTTAATTTTCCAAGAGTTGAGCGCATAGCCATCCATGTAGTAGAGTTGGCATATATAGGAATATTATGTCTTCTGGATAAAATTCCTGCTCCGGTGATATGGTCGCTGTGCTCATGGGTTATAAATATGCCCCCAATTTTGTCAAAAGACTCTCCAATTTCAGCTAAAGCCGCTTCAATACGCCTACCGCTGACACCTGCATCAATAAGGATGGCAGTATCATTATAAGATACAAATATACAATTTCCACTTGAACCGCTAAATAGGCTACATACTTTGATCATTTTTCTCTCCGATTAACTCTGGTTGTCACTTATTCTTCTGATATCTGCCCCAAGCTTGCCAAATTTTTCGACTATATTCTCATAGCCACGGTCAAGGTAATGGACGTTGCTGAGCTCGGTTTCACCTTCTGCAATAAGTGCTGCTATTACACAAGCGGCACCGGCTCTCAAATCAAGGGCTTTTATTGGTGCGCCGGAGAGCTTTGAACCACCCTCAATAACCGCCATTCTGCCTTCTACACGGATATTGGCGCCCATTCTTTTCAATTCTTCAATGTATTGAAAACGATTTTCAAAAATACCCTCAGTAATAGTACTGATCCCATCTGCCCGCAGAAGTAAAATAGCGGCGGGAGGCTGTAAATCAGTAGGAAATCCGGGATATGGAAGTGTCTTGATATTAACCTTTGATAATCGATCTTTTACATAAATCCGTATACTATCGTCAAATTCTTCAACTCTGACGTTCATCTCAATAAGCTTAGCGGTTAAGGATTCCATGTGCTTTGGGATAACATTCTTAATAAGAACATCACCTTTTGTAGCAGCCGCAGCAATCATAAATGTACCGGCTTCAATTTGATCCGGTATTATACTATGGACTACATTTCCGTTAAGGGATTTCACTCCGCGTATACGGATTATATCTGTTCCTGCACCTTTTATATCTGCACCCATGGCATTTAAAAAGTTTGCAATATCAACTATATGAGGTTCTTTTGCCGCATTTTCTATTGTAGTAAGGCCTTCTGCCTTTACAGCCGCTAGCATAATATTTATAGTGGCACCCACACTTACAACATCAAGATAAATAGATGCACCAATGAGCTTATTGGCAGTAAGCTTAATGTATCCGTGTTCAATTTCAACCTTAGCTCCAAGAGACTCGAACCCCTTGATATGTTGATCAATTGGGCGAACGCCGAGATTACAGCCACCGGGAAATGTAACAACAGCTCTTTTAAAACGGCCAAGCAATGCTCCCATAAGATAATATGAACCTCTCAGTCTGTGCATATCAGAGGTTGTAGCCATATAGGAGTTTACTTTCCTAGTATCTATTTTAATTGTATTTTTGTCAATATTCTCAAACCGGGCACCAATTGATTCCATAATTCCTTTAAGAATGGAAATATCTAATATGTCCGGTACATTTTCTATTGTACATACATCGCTAAGTAACAGAGCAGCCGGTAAGACCCCCAGTGCCGCGTTTTTGGCACCGCTTATTGTGACCTCACCCTTTAATCGTTTTTGGCCGCGGATAATAAGTTTATCCACTCGTACACCTACCTTCCGGTCTTTTCATTTGATTTACTCAAATCATTATTATAACATTATCATATAAGGTTAGCAAACTATAAATTTTTATTGGATTTTGCTATAAAAATTGTAATCTGTTAGTAAAGCCTCTCACCGGTAAACCCATTGTAAAATATTGACTCCCCACTTTCAGGCAAGATACGCCATACCGGTATCCCATAAAGATCTCCCTTGGAAATCTGTTTATACCCAATATCTATTTTTTCTATATTAACACCTGAGGGCAATCCTCCCATGACTAAAATCTGGTACACAGAAAGTACTTCTCTAGCGCCATTATCATTCTTAAGCTCTTTGGTAGGGGCCCATACAATCAAATTGCCTTCTTTATTTAGTTGAGCCGTTATTTTCTGATCATAAATATGCAGTTTATTATATTTTAGAGTAAATACTATCTCTTTTACCTGGTCTGATTCTGAAAATTTATCAAGCAATAAATCAGATTTATTAAAACCGACATCCTTAAGGTATTTAAGAATATTTTCTTCAAATGTTTTCAAATCACGAAACCATAAATCTCCCTCTGTAATTCGGTCTTCTATGTAAAGCTCATCTTCGGATATAATAAGCTTCTCATCTCCGACTTTTATATCTACTATATTTCCGTTTTCTGATAAAGGAATTTCTTTCCCAAAAACGAGTCTGCACAAAGCATCTATATTATATTTTTTTGTAGAGTACAAAACCTTACCCGTGTATCTTGTAACCCTGGGGATATCTGCATTAATCTCAATGTTTTTTGAGGTAAGATAATCTTTGGCATATCTGATGTAATCATTGTTAAACGGTTCGTTTGAACTTGTAGATAATATCATGAAAACCATGAAGATATTTAATATAAGAAATACAATTATTAATATTGTCTTTGCTCTTGACCAATCCACAGTCTTATCCCCCCTTCCTAATAAGCGGTATGAAATAATCCTTGGATTCGGTACTGATTATCCAGCTTGGTGCTAATAATCCTGAATCAGAATCAGATAATTCAAATATATAACCCGGCTCAATGCGTTTAAAAAATCTATCCTTACTATCTAATATTTCGGGATAAGCAGACACTATTTGTTTATTTAACAAATCAGCAAAATTTACATTATAATTGGTTGGTTTATCAAATTTGCTTATATACCTTATAACCCATCTACATTCTAAAATCCTGTCAGAATTGGCCTTGATTATAAGCGGAGAATTAATTTCAACCCCTTCAATGTCATTATAATAAATAGACACCCCTTCTAATTTATACTCAAACTTCATTTCGTAATAACTTTCTTTCTTATTTATACTTTTCAAAAAAATATCCGCATCCCCCATAAGATGCCGTCGTTGCTCAATAAAAGTAACTGCGTGTTTGAAGGCAGCCGATATATCGTCCTGATTCGATGATGTAGAAGGTATATATTTGTATTCTAAAATACCATCATTATAAAGCCTGTAGAGATTTTCAGTATCAGTAAACATAGCATATCTGGAAGAGTCGGTATAATTAGCACTGAGACTTTCCTTTTGCTCTAAAAGAATATTATCCTGTATACTGTAATTTTCAATATTGGCACGGTTTAGCGCTATATCTTTGGGAATTACAGCCATTACTGTGGAAAAAGCACTTCCTTTTCCGTCATTTAATGCGACAAAAATATCCTTATCAGAGGAGAAATTGGATACCGATGACAACAGTCTGAGAGTCGGTTTGTTCTTTCTACTTATTTCATCTGCTAAATTCGAATAGTATCGTTTTTGAAGAAACTCATTTTTTATATTTACCTGGTACTGATAAATTTGATTTTCATCGTAGATAAATACGGTATTAATGGTTTCATTAACATCCATCTGGGGTGTAATAACAATTGATTTAATCCCTTCAAATCCCTTATTGTCACTTGGTTTAGCCTCTGCCAGCCAATATATTAAATCGCCAGGCCAGAGAGTATCAAAGTCAATCCTTACACATCGAGCACCGGTTATTTCCGCCCATTGTTCCTTTGGCAATACTTTATCAGGTTTCTGTTTGATAATTGAAGGTAGGTAATTATCTCTTACATCATCCCATATTTTTTTAAATTGGGAGTCCCTGTCATCCAACCTCCAATGGCTTGTACTTATTGACACCATAATAGTTTCAGGAATAAAATACTGCTCCCTCAGCGATTCTACATCCAGATTGGCTGCTCTTCCGTTTGTAGCAAATATTCCGCTAATAAAATGAAAAGGAAGCCCCTGGGTTTGCATATTCCAGTGGATTCCTATTTGTATAACACTTATTAATATCAATATTATAAGGATTCTGGTCTTAATCCTTTCTTTATTGTCTTTTCTCATTGCAAGCTACTCCTGACCTTAAGGGACAGAGTCGGCTAGATTATTTAAATATTTCTTTTAATCCGAATTGTACTCTCTCTATAAGATTCCAGCGTCGGAATGTTATATCTAAATTTGTTATCTGAAGATTTTCATTCAGAACAAGATTATCCACATCATTTTTCCTAAAAATGATGATTCTCACTTCATTTACTTTGTTCAGTCCAATATACTCAAGGTCAACTGCAGTTTTTAAATAACACACTTCTTCAGTCATATTAGTATCATTCTCAATATCATTTAAAGGAACGTATACTCCATCTTCCTTGATATACATCATCATGATATATGGATTCTCAATATCAAAATCATCGGTCTGCCCAAAAAACAAATGGCGCATTTCATGAGGGTATTCACGCTCATAGTTTATTGTGACAATATCCATATCAGATTCCGAATCATCTGCAAAGAAAACTTCACTGTATTTTTCTTCTAAATCACTTACACTAACCCCTTTGTCAGTTTCTTCGACTTCAAGGATAGCTTTATCTTCCGTAAAACCTACTTCCGTAGTCTCTGAATCTGTCTCTGCCGCAAATACTGTCACCGAAGCAATTAGCAGGACGAATATCATGACTGACAAGAAGACTATCTTTTTTGCCATAACCATTCCTCCGGAAATAAAATAGGCTTTACAATCTACAAAATTCTAGACAGAATCTGCCTATACTCATACTCATAGTATACCTTAAACTGTATTACAATTCCATTACATGGGCTTTAAAACGAAATTACCCTTGATTAACCATCTCAAAGCGCCTGTTGATGAGCTTTTCTGATAGGCAGAATTATAGAAATGTTTGTTCCTTTTCCCAGCTTGCTCTTTACTGTTATGTCACCACCATGAAGAATCGCTATTTCCTTGGCAATAGCCAAGCCTAAACCTGTTCCGCCCATCTGTCTTGAACGGGCTTTATCTACTCTGTAGAACCTCTCAAATATTCTGGCTATATCCGGAGCAGGTATTCCTATCCCATTGTCTTCAACGCTTATAATAACAAGATTTTTCTCGCAGTGAGCCTGTACCATTATTTTGCCTTTTTCCGCGGTATATTTTATGGCGTTACCTATTATATTTGTTATCAATTGATCTATTCTATACCTGTCCCCTTGAATAATAGGTATTCCCTTATTAATTTTAGTCTTAATTTCTTGGTTCTTTAGTTTGGCCACACGCCTCATCCTATCAGTGCAAGAACCGATAAGATCACTAATCGATATATCCTCAAAATTTAGTATTATCCCTCCGTCATGCTGAGAAAGAGTAAGTAGATCTTTGACTAGGTTTGTCATGCGGTCTGCCTCATCATTTATTACACCTAAGAATTGCTCGGCTGTAGCTCTGTCCTGCAGCGCTCCATCCAAAAGTGTTTCTGTGTAACTCTTCACCGATGTAAGAGGAGTTCTCAGCTCATGAGACACATTAGCGACAAAATCCTTACGCATAACATCTAGCTTGTATTCTTCTGTAATATCCTGTATAACCGCGATAATACCATCAGTATTATTATTCTCATCTGTAAATATTGCCAAATGAATCTTTATAAACTTATCCTTGTACTGAACCTTATGAAGAGGCTCAATTATACTATTATCATCGGTTATCCTGTCCATGTTAAGCTTAATTCCAAGGATACTCATAAATTCATCAAACGATACTATCTCTGTAACCTTGCTTTTCAAAAGTTTTTCCGCAGCCGGATTTGTAAGAATAACCTCACCTGATTTGTTATATGCGATGATGCCATCGGTCATATAATTAAGAATAGTCTCCAACTTTTTCTTTTCGCTGGTTATCTCGGTTAACATACCTTTTAATCGAGACGACATAAAATTAAATGTTTGAGTAAGCTTTCCAACTTCATCCTCAGATTTTACGTCTAAAGCATACCCAAAGTCACCATCGGTTATTTTCTTGGCCTTGTGCATAATGTCATTAATGGGAAGAGTAATTGTTCTTGATAAGACGGACCCTATTATTACTGCTGTGATAAGTGAAATGACAGTACTTAATAAAATCGCATTACTAAAGTCTTTCAATACAAGGCGAGCTCTATCCCTGCTATATTTGAAAAACAAAACATACTCCCCGTCATTAAGCCTTTGAGTCTTTACATAATCATAAAAATCTCCGCTCTCTGACTTGGTGTACTGTTGTTTATTTCCCACAGTATCCGTGTCATTTTGTGAAAGAACATATAAAAGATTCTCAGATTTAAAAATCTCATTTCTGAATTGCAGTTTGTCTTTTTGGTATAATACATCTGATGTAAACAATACTTCGGCCGTACTTTTATCAAGAATTGTATAGCTTTTATCCGTGCCATGAATAAACCCTGCTATTAACGGGTTTTCCTTTAAATCCTTTAGAAGTTTCTGATATTCGGTATTTTCCTCATTGACATTTAAAGCGTTATAATTGGTTTCAATATTGGTTTTAAAGTCTTCATAGAATATATTTTCTACTCTGGCATTTAAAAAAACCCAAACAACCGACATCAACACAAAGGTAGTAAGCATCAATATTAATACCAAACGCCATTGTATACTGCGAAAAAAAGCAGTCTTAGAAAATATTTTTCTCATACATACCTTTAAATTGTCGGATTAAAATAATATCCAACGCCACGCTTTGTTAATATGTAAACTGGCTTAGAAGGATCTCTCTCCAACTTCTCTCGTAATCTTCTTACCGTAACATCAACAGTTCTTACATCGCCAAAATACTCGTAACCCCAAACTTTTTCAAGAAGATTTTCTCTTGAGAAAATTTGACCTCTCTGCAAGCCTAAAAACTTGACCAGCTCGAATTCCCTTAAGGTCAGTTCAATTATTTCGCCTTCTCTTCTTACCTCATATCTGTTAATGTCTATTTCCAGGTCAGCATATCGAAGTATTTCATCCTTTTGCTGAGGTACAATATCGTCAATAGCTCTTCTAAGATTAGCTTTAACCCTAGCCATAAGCTCTCTTGGACTAAAAGGCTTTGTAATGTAATCATCTGCACCTAATTCTAAACCAAGAACCTTGTCTACCTCTTCTTCTCTGGCAGTCAGCATCAAAATTGGTGTTTGCATGGTCTGTCTAAGCTTTCTGCAGACAGTGAATCCATCCATTTCGGGAAGCATAACATCTAAAAGAATAAGATCCGGTTTTTCACGTTCCGCAATCTCTAAAGCAGTTTTCCCATCGTAGGCTTCCAGTGTATCAAAGGATTCTTTATTTAGGTTGAATTTAAGAATATCAACTATGTTCTTTTCATCGTCAACTATAAGAATACGTCTTCTCATTTAATTACCCCCAACAATAATTATTAAAATTATTCTAAGAAAGCACCAACTCATATTATATCATACAATAATGCAATCTGATATAAATTCATTTGGATAATACTGGATTAATATTTATATGACAAAAATTTGGCTGTTAATAATATTAGACGAAACATTGCATTTTTGGTTCGGTATATTTAAAAAAATATTAATC
>CAYUZC010000045.1:0-3081 GCA_964449525.1 uncultured Ruminiclostridium sp. | reverse complement strand
TATTAATCATAGGAGGGCTTCTTTATGGCAGAGATAATTGTCAATTGCGACATTAAGAAAGGAAAGATTAATAAGAACATTTACGGTCACTTTGCCGAACATCTTGGCAGATGTATCTATGAGGGAATTTGGGTCGGAAAGGACTCCCCTATTCCAAATACCGATGGCATACGCAACGATGTCGTCGAAGCTTTGAAAGAATTGAAGATTCCTGTCTTGAGATGGCCAGGCGGGTGCTTTGCGGACGAATACCATTGGATGGATGGCATTGGCCCTTACGAGGATAGACCAAAAATGGTCAATACCCACTGGGGCGGAGTTGTTGAAAACAATCATTTTGGCACTCACGAATTTATGAGGCTTTGCGATTTGATTGGAACAGAACCTTATATATGCGGAAATGTCGGCAGCGGAACAGTTAAAGAAATGCAGCAGTGGATAGAGTATATGACTTTCGACGGAGTTTCCCCCATGTCTGCACTTAGAAAAGAAAACGGAAGAGAAGAGCCCTGGAAACTAACATACTTTGGTGTTGGAAGCGAAAATTGGGGCTGCGGCGGCAATATGTTCCCCGAATACTATGCAGATGAATACCGCAGATACTCAACTTATGTCAGAAATTTTGGCGATAATGAAGTATACAAAATTGCCTGTGGGCCAAACTCCGCTGATTATCATTGGACTGAAGTTCTTATGAAAAAAGCCGGTGACAAAATGCATGGTTTAAGTTTACATTACTATACATTACCAAAGCCCGGCTGGGAAAACAAGGGATCATCAATTGATTTTGCCGAGGGCGAATGGTTTTCAACCCTTAAAAAAACCTTTTACATGGATGAATTGGTGACAAAACATTCTACCATCATGGATCAATATGATCCCGATAAGAAGGTTGGATTAATCGTTGATGAATGGGGCACTTGGCATGATGTCGAACCTGGCACAAATCCAGGCTTCCTTTATCAGCAAAATACTATTAGGGACGCACTGGTTGCAGGCACAAACCTTAATATATTTAATAATCATTGTGATCGTGTTCAAATGTCGAATATTGCCCAGACCATTAATGTCCTTCAATCTATAATTCTCACTGAGGGCGAGAAAATGCTTCTTACGCCCACATACCATGTGTTCAATATGTATAAGGTTCACCAGGATGCAACTCTGCTTCAGCTGGATATCAACAGTCTCGAATACACTTATAGTGGCGAATCAATTCCTCAGTTAAACGCATCGGCTTCAATTGACAGTGAAAACAAAATACATATCTCATTGTGCAATATGAACCCAAATAAATCAGCTGATATAAATTGCCAATTAAGAGGCGGAAATTACTCAAAAGTCTGCGGAACAGTAGTTACAGCAACTGCTATGAACGAACATAATACCTTTGAAAACAATAATAATGTTAAACCTCAGGTGTTCAACGGTGCAACTCTTAATGATGGGACACTTAATATTTCGATGCCACCTATGTCAGTTGCTGTATTAACAGTTGACTGACTTTTGTCCCGTAACTATACATGAAAGCAGGCTATCTCTATGGAAGGAATCAATGAATGCAAAGGCTGCATGACAAATGTGCATTTGTCCAAGGAAGAAATAGAAAAAATATTCGGTGACATGATAAAGGTTAGGAATATTAAAACAGTCTCCGAAGATATTTACAAAAAAAGACTATCAATATGCGTTAGTTGTTCTGCTTTGGAATATGGAACAACCTGCAAATATTGCGGTTGTCTTATCGAGATAAAGGCCAAAATGAAAAGCGCCAAATGCCCCTATCCTTTTGACCATAAGTGGTGACTATAACAAGTAGGTGGAGGTATATCCCCCGCCTCGAGTTTCAATGACTCGGGACCCGTTCGAAATCTTCGATTTTGGTAATGGGTGATGTCATTATAAAATTAATATAGTTGCTTTGTAATTTAATGTTTATTTTAATTGAATTTATTAAAAATAAGGTGATGTAGCATGAAAACAGACACAACAGAAAAATGGTTACCTTTATATGAAGCACTGGCAAGTAAAGTGAGATTAAGGATATTGAATATTCTGGCTCATAAAACCATGAATATTAAAGATCTTGCCACTGAGCTTAATCTCAGTAGTGCAATAGTTACCATGCACATAAAGAAGCTTGAGAATGCCAGTTTGATTACTTCCGAAAGAGTGTATAAAAACGGTGCAATTCAGAAGCTCTGTACTCTTTCTATGGACAGCGTGGAAATAGAATTCCCCCGCAAAAATTCGGATATTCGTTCCTATCATGAGTTTTCACTTCCTGTAGGGCACTATACGGATTTTAAGGTAACTCCTACCTGCGGACTGGCCACAACTGAAAATGTCATAGGCTATTTCGACGATTCCAGATATTTTATGGATCCGCAGCGTGTAAACGCTGCTATTCTTTGGTTTACACGGGGATATGTCAAATATAAGGTACCAAATCATTTACTGGCAGGCCAGACTCCGTTAGAGCTGGAAATTTCCCTGGAAATTGGGTCAGAAGCTCCGGGAGTTAATAACAACTGGCCTTCAAATATTATGTTTTCATTAAATAATACCAACATTGGAATTTGGGAAAGCCCTGGAGATTTCGGCGACAAACGTGGAATATTTACTCCTTCATGGTGGCCGGATAGCGTAAATCAATACGGTATGTTGAAGAGAATAAGAATAAACGAAGACGGAACCTTTATCGATGGAACGAAAGCCTCAGATTTGACTATTAGAGATATTGGTATAGAGAATAAGCTTTGGAGCTTCATAGTTGCAGTATGTGAGGACAGTGGACATGCCGGCGGTGCCACAATTTATGGAGCCGGATTTGGTAATTATAATCAGGATATCAAATTCAGACTGTATTATTCAAATCACAATCAAAAATGAAATAACTTAATAAAAGTTTATTCATAAAATAAAATGACAGACTGTTAATATTATTAGGTTTAACATAAACAGTCTGTCATTTTACAGTAAAAAAAAGCTCTAAGCTGTTTAGCTTAGAGCTTTCATAAAATTCAGCGACGACCTATTTTCCCGGGCCGTTACCAGCCAAGTATCGTGGGCACTGGAGAG
>CAYUZC010000044.1:0-11735 GCA_964449525.1 uncultured Ruminiclostridium sp. | reverse complement strand
TCCTATTTTTCTTATTTTACCGCTTGAATATAGTAAGCTTTCCGACAATGTTGTCTTTCCTGCATCTACATGTGCCAGTATTCCAATAACCAACTTCTTCATAAGCAATTTAATAATCCTTCGCTGTCTATATGTTATTCAACTCACAGAAATCTTCCAAACGGCTCTACCATCTTCTTCAGTAACTCTTACGTTAGGCTGGAAACCCTTATCAAGGAGTCCAAGCCAAACATGGCATGCGCATATACCAATATCGACATTTGGGTGTTCCCATTTAAAATGCCGGTATCCTTGTGGCATCGCAATTGTGATAGTATTATAGGAATCTTCAAAACCAAACCTCCACATTTGGGAATTTGCGGCTGAGGGTGCTCTCCTTCCTAAATCCAGCGCGTACAATATATCATCTGTCAAATGAATTAAATCATCTTGATTATCTAATAATTCAATAATTTCTTTCCGTTTATGACTGATGGTCTTTTGTGTAATCCTATCAATCAAACGAAGTCCGCCGTCCTCATAATAGCCCAGAGGTGTAATGCAAATAGCCCGTATACCCGAAGTTTCTCCTTTTGAATATCCAAACCCCATATTTGCCTCTTTTAGCTGCTTGGGTGATTTCAAATGAGGCATTAAACGTTCAAGTTCTGCCAGCTTATAATGCCCATACCAACAAGTAGATAGGTTCTTACTCTGAGCAAAGAGAATGAGCAATTCTCCGACAAATCCCACCTTTGTAATGGAGATAGTATCGGTTTCTGCCAGAAAAGCAATGTTATCAGGCGGAGACTTCATAAGCGGATAGAGCTCTTTCGTCGGATCTGCATGAAAAAATCTGATTTCGACATTATGATCAAAAGGAACCGGCATTGCCCCGGCAAAATCTTTGATTACTTTCATGACATCCTGCTCGACACCCTTCATTTGATAACTGCGAGCTGATCTTCTGGCATCTACTGCACTTTTAATGGGAAATAAAATAAGCATATCCTACACCTCCACAAATCCTTTTATCTGTATTATAATTCCGCCCGTTAAATTTATTTGGATGTTAAATACTCATACATGCCTGTTTCTACAGGATGTTTCATGGTAAGCAACATTTTTACAACAGACACGTTCTTTCCGTTATCATCTTGCATTGAAGTTTGCTCAAATGAGTCATCTTGGGGTATTACATCTCCCATATAATAGAATTCTCCGCCCTCATCGTTATGCTTTTTAATAAAAAGAGGTATTCTAAGACCCTGTCTATATTCACGGATTGCTTTTACATCAGGGCTTTCCAAGGTTCTTTTTGATTTTGACATCCACTGAAATGTATAATTATTTATAAACATATCTTCATATTTTGTCGAGTTGCTTATATCTTCTTCTTTTTGATAATTAACAAAAATCGGGCAATTAGTTTTATCCTTACTGATAATGTATCCGCCAACATTTTGGGCAACCGGATTTTCCTCCCAGCATAGAATTCTGAAAACATCTTTTCTGGAATATTTTTTGTATAGGATAAACCCGTTAAAATATTTGGTTTCATCATATTCCAGATCAAATATATACTGTGCATATTTAAGCATGTCCTCAAGAAAGCTCATAAAAATATCATTTGCCAGATAACTTTCAAATTCTTCATCAATTATAATTTCATTTTCTTTTTTATGTACAAGACAAATGCCAAATTTTCGAGATAATGGAACAAGTTTATTTTCAAATTTATCGGTCACAAATTCGAATCTTAAATTTGAAACTATAGAATTAAATAATTTATTGCTTATTTTTACATTATACTTTTCATAAAGCAAATCTTCCAGCTTCTTTATTGAAAACCTCTTTGATAAAATCAACTCTTTTAAAGCAATAAGTTCTTCAATTCTCTTTCCATTCAAAATTTCGCCGGAAAGGAGCTCCAGACACTTTCTTTGTTTTACATTAAGCACTGAATTATAACAATTTTCTCTTTCTGAAACAAAATTAAAATATGATTTGGAATAATCAGCATATAGCTTAGGATCTCTGGAACCATGATATATAAAATCCATCATCATAGGAACTCTGCCCAATTTAAATTTAAGAAGATCATAATCTTTAATCAAGTCTTTTTTTAGTTGCATATTTGCGGTATCAATAGCTTTAAATATTCTTTCTTTAGCAATTTTGTCAAAATTTACGGTCGATGCACCGGGTATTGTGCTGCTTCCGGTTGAAAGTAATTTCCTTAACCTGTCTTTGTTATAGCTTGAGTCACCATAGAGTGCAACCGGAACAAGATAATTATTTGTGTAATTCCCGATAAAATCAATAACAGTTAAATAGTCTTTTCCGTATACTTTTCTTAAGCCTCTTCCTAATTGCTGCACAAAAATAATCGCAGATTGTGTAGGTCTTAACATTATTATCTGGTTAACCTTTGGAATATCAACACCTTCATTAAAAATATCAACGGTAAAGATATAATCGATTTTTTCAGCCTCATTATCGCTTTCTAAGCATTTTATAGCATTCTCTCTTTCGTATTCGGAACTTTCCCCCGAAAGTGCGACTGTTTTATATCCCCTCTTATTAAACTTTACCGAAAGTTCTTTACTGACATCTTTTGAATTACAAAAAACAAGACCCCTGATTACTCCATCATATGTTCCGTATAAATTGACTTTTTCAATTATTTTATCAACTCTTTCGTCTGACGTTAATTTTAAGAATGCGTTTTTCTCATTTATCAGCTCGTTTTCAATTAAAACATCTGTTACTCCATAATAATGAAAAGGACAAAGCATTCTCTCTTCTAATGCTCTATGAAGCCTTATTTCATATGCAATATTATACTCAAATTCTTTGAAAATATCATATCCGTCTGTTCTTTCTGGTGTAGCAGTCATCCCTAGAAGAAATTCAGGTTTAAAATAATTCAATATTTTTTGATATGTTGGTGCACCTGCCCTATGAGTTTCATCAATTACTATGTAGTTAAAAAACTTAGGATCGAATCTACGTAAAACATCATCTTTTGATATTGTTTGTATTGTACAAAATATATAATCGGCATCATAGGCTTTATTGTTGCCACTTAATAAACCCATTTTAACATTTTGACCAATTACCCTCTTAAAACTTCTCAAAGCCGCATTTGCTATATTTTCTCTATGTACAATAAAAAGAAATCTTTTTATTTTATTCTTCATTACATCAAATGCAGACAGATATGTTTTACCGGTACCTGTAGCAGATATCAATAGCGCCTTTGAACACCCTTTTTCTCTAAGTATTTCAAGGGATTGCAAAGCATCTACCTGCATTTTGTTTGGTTTTATTTTATAAATAAATGGTATTTTATATGTGCTCGCTTTATAATTGACAACATAACTATCGTTGTCTTCTGCCGCATTACTTTCATAGCTATTTTCTTCGGATTCAACCTCTTCAAATGCTTTGTTAAAAAAGTTACATTTTTTGTTTATATCATAAATTTTTTGATATTCACTTATCCAATATTTGTCTACTACTGTAGCATTATCAAAAGTTTTATTAAATTCCGATATTGTTTCTGTCAATAGGGAACCATTTTCTAAAGACGTTAGCTTAATATTCCATTCTTTATTATAGCTCAATGCATTCTGTGTAAGATTACTACTTCCGACAATCAAGCTATAAGTATCATTCTTTTTAAAAATGTACCCTTTTGCATGAAAATTGTTTTCCACTACAATTCTAACATCTAAGTTTGCTAAAGAAATCAGCCTCTCCAATGCCTTCGGTTCAGTAAAATTCTGATACTGGGAAGCGACGATTTTTCCTTTTACTCCTTTGGCCTCAAGCTCCTTTAATATGTTTATCAGAGCCGCTACTCCGCTATTTGTTACAAAAGCAACCGAAAAGAAAAACTCATTACAATTATTAAGTTCATGAACAATACTTGTTAAAACTTTTTGTCCCTTTTTAAAGTCATTCAGGAGCAATTGAGGCCTATACTCTGTCAGAGACATTTCATTGATATCAAAAAAACCTGTATTTAAAGCTTTAGCAAGTTGATCTCTGATAATCATATTTTAGTCTCCATCAACTTTTCAACAATTGGTATGTCAGCTGCTGCCCAGTCTAAGGTATTCAATTTTTCTGTTTTAAGCCAGATATCAGAAATATGCTCATTTCTATTTATCTTTCTACTTGATACATAACATAAATAGCTGTGCATCGTAATCATAAAGTCGGGATAAGTATGTTCTACTGTACAAAAATAATTTTTCGGTTTAATTTCCACCGCAATTGACAATTCTTCCTTAAGCTCTCTTTGCAAAGATTCTTCTTTTGTTTCGCCTTTCTCAACTTTTCCACCGGGAAACTCAAACTTATATGAAATATAATTGTGCTTGCTAATTCCTCTTTGCATACACAAAATTTCATTATCATTTATAATTATCGCAGCAGTAACTTCATAATGTTTCATCTTTCCACCTCTATGAATTATTACCCTTAAAAACTATATTTAGCTTTGCGACTATTCCTTTTTATTCTTAAATTTTTATAGACTTTTTATAATTATATCATTTTAAAGGCTTTTTCTCAAAACTCACACTATTTTTGCAAATCGAATACTACGCATAAAATTCCATGAATGTTTTTAGAATAACCCGAATGATATTCAGCATCATCGGTATCCTTATTATTGCCGCAACTACCGAAAAAGCAATTAATCAGGAACAGCAAAATGAGATATATGAACTCAACCAATAACAATTATACAGTTAATAAAGATGTATCTGTATTAACTGTAAATCCCATTATATAACTAACATTCGCGTATAAGGCTTATATAGAATTCTACTACTTTTAAAAGTTTGCTTATGGGAATTCTCTCATTATGCCCGTGAATCATACCTCTTTCCTCTTTTGAAAGCTCCATTGCCGAAAATCGGTATATACGGTCTGTAATCCTGCAGTAATGCCTTGAATCACTGCAGCCCATCATAAGATAGGGAGAAACTATGACTTCGGGCCAGACACTTTTAATGACCTTTTTTAGCTTATACCACTCATCACAATCGGTATCGGAATATATGGATGGGTTCATACCACTCACAAGGCTAATATCAATCTCGTCATTGCGAATAATTTTTTTCAGTCTTGCTATAGTTGATTCCATAGTGTCTGTTCCCAGAAGGCGAATATTCGCTCCAACTGATGCACTTGACGGAATTACATTATAAGCCTTGCTCCCTTCCATTCTGGTTACAGCACAGGTTGTTCTCATCATTGCGTTGAGCTCTCCACCCGATAATTTACTAATAAAGTAAATCAGCGGCCTAAAACACCAAAGGTTTGCAAATAATACTTTATACATAAAGCTTGAATGCCTGCCAAGAGTATTGAACATTTCTTTAACCGGTTTTGTAAGCTGAGGCTTAAAAGGCTTGCTTTCGATTTCTACCACTGCCTTTGCAAGCATTCCTACGATAGTATGTGCAGGCGGAGTAGATGAATGCCCTCCTTTGCTTTTCATTGAAAGCTCGATGTTAAAGCTGCCCTTTTCACCTGTGCCAATTAAAGCACTTGGCTTTGAGACACCGGGAAAAGCATTTCCAACTATGGCTCCTCCTTCATCAAAAACAAATGAAGGCTTAACTCCCATTCTTTCCAGCTCATCAACAATTGCAGGACAGGATTCACCCAGAATTTCTTCGTCCCCCGAGAAGGAAAAATAAATATCCTGATTTGGTGTGAATCCTGATAAAATCAAGTTTTCCGCAGCTTCTAATATGCCGCACAGGGTGGCCTTGGTATCCAGGGTTCCTCTTCCCCATATTTCATCATTTTCAATGATTCCATCAAACGCAGGTTTAACCCAATTATTCTCATCTACCGGAACTACATCATAATGAGCCATAAGAACAACAGGCTTATCAGCGGCTTTTCCTTTCCAGTGATACAGAATTCCCGATTTTCCTATAAGCTTGCGCGGGCATGCTTTATGTAATTCCGGAAACCTTTCAATAATAAGGTTTCTAAACTTTTCAAACTCTTTTAAATCTACTAATTCGTCGTCAATATCCGATACTGTTTTGCAACGAATCATATCCACAAAATTATTAACAACCTTGTCTTGGTCAATTGCCGGTGCTTTATTAGTTTCGCTACCTTCTTCTGAAGGCTTGAAGACAATCGTTCTGATTAATACAATAACTAAAAAAGCTACGAAAACAAACAGTAATGCAACTCCAATATAAAAAGCCATTAAAATCCCTCTTTTCTTCTTCTAAAGGGTCTTATAATAATCCTTTTTTGTATAAAATTCTTGCTACACCAATGGATATACCGGCTCCTACCGGAACCAATATCCCTACTGAGCTCGCCAAAGAAGGTACTAATAAGAACAATGCAACCATGAATAACAAAGGCGCAACTGATATTTTCCAGTTTTTGCTGATATAAACTACACCCAGTCCACCGAATAGGGCCGGCAAAATATTATCAAAAGCAGGCTTGAGTTGTGGAGAGTTTAGAATCGGAGTTAATTGACCTATCAGAAGAACTCCTATAGAAATAATTATTGTCGTAACAATGGAAGAAGTAGCTATTGCAATAGTTGAAACAACTTCGCCTTCTTCTGTTCCCGATTTATAATTGTTAATCTCCATGGCATTTAAAGCACACGGAACTTTTAAATTCGTAAGGTTTCCCGTCACAAATCCAAGATAAGATCCGGCTGTCCCAAGCATGGGGCAAAAGGTAATTACCTCAATAGTTCCGACAGTCCAAAAAATAGGGGCTACTCCCAAAAGCCCTTTAAATACCGATTGCATAGGAGGCCAGGCATTGTAGTAAACACACATTGCCACCGGCACCAAAAGGATTATTACAACTGCGGTCCATATCCATATTTTCCCATACAGGTGTGTCATATCATCATAGGTTTTTGTATTCATGTCATATCCTCCTATACAATTAAAGGTGTTATAAATACAGCGAAAGCCATGGCACCTAACATGCTTATTGGAAGCGCATAATCCTGTATCCAATTAATCTTTAAGATTTTAATAAGGATCCCGCAGATTCCCATAAGAAGGGCAGAGAAAACAAGAACAAATACTGGTATCCAACCGGCCAGACCGCTTCTGATATTTGAGAAAACCATGCCCATAAAAGCTGATATCATCCCTAGAAACATGGCAGTGATAAACAGATCGCCCCATTTACTATCCTTGCTTTTTATGGTGGTAATGCCCTTCTGTATTCGTCTTAATAGAATAGGAACCAGCACAATACTGGGCAATATACCAAGGGTCATTACCCAAGTGATGGCTGAAAAGGCTTTTGGATCCATTAATGTCTCAGATAGTGATACGCCTAAAGCAGAAGCTGTCGATGTAGCCGCAGGCAACTCATAGGTTATTGCACCTATAACGCTCAGTCGTATCCATGGCAGCGGTAGCCCCAGGAACTTCGACAGGGTTAATACGCCTAATAGTATTGAAACAGCCGGTGCAATAGTGAAAATGGCGGATGAAGATATGGTTTTTCTGATTTTCTTCATGTCCATTCCTAGTTCTCTTCCACGCTTGTACGCTCTGAACAGGAAAAATAAGGATTGGGCAATGATGAACACGATTATAATAACTGCAAGTATGTACATGAAGCCGTCGTTGGGATTGAAATTCATATCGTTTTCCTCCCCTGCAATTAGCCATATAAATTATGAGTATATTCGATAATTCTGAGTTTGAATTGGTGTTCTTTTTTTATTATATCAGTTTTTGGGCAAATGTTATTAAAAATTCCATTCACCTTGCTTATTACATCTTTTTCACAAGAGCGTTAGGTTTCTACAGCTTTTAAGAAGGACTTAGCCAACACCATATGTCCTATATTATTTGGGTGCACACGATCCCAACCAAACATATTTGGGTGATAGTGCTTAAGTATTTTATCGAATGCAGCTTGTGTATCAACAAAAAGTGCCCCATGCTTTTCTGCAATCTCTCTAACTATATCACCGTATTTATCCATTTCAGCACGCATATCATCGTTTTTATTTGGTTCGATATAATAAGGAGTCATTAATACTAAACCTCTAAGATTCGATTTAGTCTTATCCACTAACTCGTCCAGTGTTTCTTTATACTCATCAATATACACATGCAGTTCTTTTTGAAGAGGAGAGTCAAATTGCCGCCAAACATCATTTATTCCAATCATGATTGAGAGCCAATCCGGATTTAGATCTAATACGTCAGGTTTCCAGCGTTCCTTTAGATCCCTGACCGTATTACCTGATATACCCATATTAATTACTCTAATCCTGTTCTCAGGATAAGAAGTTATAAGGCTACTTTGAACCAAACCCACATATCCGTTACCAATTGAATCAAAATGTCCTTCTCCCAATGGTCTGGCTCTTCCACAATCTGTTACAGAATCACCAATCATAATAAGTTTACTTCCCGATTCAATACGCATAATATAACCGACCTCACATTCTCAGGTTATTTAATTTTGTACAAGCTCATATTGGTCTGGTGGCATTTTTCATATATGCTTTGGTGCCTTCGAAGCACTTTTTGAAATCTGTTCTCTTTTTTTCTCATAAATTCGATCAGCAATATCTATCACTTGGTTTTTAAGCCATAAATTCGTAGTAGTATCCTTTGAATAATCGGCTTCCCCAAACATGTCAATTCTTCCGTCAGAAATAAGCTGATTTACTTGTTTAAAAGCCTCTCTGTTTCCTTTGGGATATATTGCATAAGTCTTACCACCATTTGATTTTACAACAGAGAAGGCAGGTACATCACTTGGCCCATCAGCTACATAAATCATGTTTTCAAATGGCACCCGTCTATTTTCATCTGAGATTTTTGAGTTTACATCAATTTCTTCAAATAAGTTCGAACCTTTATTGATTTCGAATAACGCACGCGTTTTTGAAGTATTATCAATTGCATACGCTATCTGAGTTATTTCGTTGTCAGAAGAATTACATTTATTTTCATATTCCCTTATTTCAAGTGCTGACTTAATTGGCTTTTCTATAAATTCACAACCCCATATCCCTTTTACATAATCATTTACGATAGAACCTTTGATAATTTCCGATAAGCCGGTACTAACAATATAGTGCTCAACCCCAATGTTAAAAGGTTTATATTTTTCATCTATTGAAATAATCTCATCCAGCTCTTTAAAGATCTCGGGAATACCGGGGTAGAAGGTTAATTCGCGTCCGAATTTCCGGAGCATGGTATTATTTAACCCCTTAAAAATACCCTGCTTAACACAGGTTATAAAATGATTTAAATATATCGTATCTCGATTAACTCGGATTCCTTGCTTTTGGTACTCTATTGGCAGGTTATTGACTTCCTTCCAAAATGCACTTTCTTCAACATTATATTTTGTAAATATGGGCTTCTGCATATAGCCATTTACAAGAGTCTTATCAAAGTCCCAAATCACCGCAATAATATTCTGATCCATAACAAAAACCTCCCATTCTACGATTATATTAATGATACAACATTACACTCAGTTTAAACAAATACAAACTCCATAAATTTTCTTCCTTGTTGTATTTGTTGGCATAATTTATCACTTTTTAAATCTAGATTACACAGGTAGAGAGGTGTGTCAACAACCCCGTCCCCCTGACACCCCCCACAGGTAGAGAGGTGTGTCAACAACCCCGTCCCCCTGACACAAGAAGCCCCTGAAATAATCAGGGGCCCAATAAATGCTTATATTTAGTTTTTGAATCAAGTCTAGACTATTTGTTTATGGTAGTCTTCCACAGTCCGTGAAGGTTACAGTACTCATAGACATCAACTTCGCCGGATTCGGGGACTATGAAAATTGCCATAGGCGCTTGGCCCGGTGAAAGACTCACTCTTTGTACGCGGTCTCCACTCATAACACAAATCCATTGAATATAATGCTCCTCAACCATAGGGTGATCAACCGATCCAACTTTTACTGTGATTTTATCGCCATCAACGGTGGCAACAGGGACATGCTTTTCCTTTGCCGCATCTACGGTATTTGCTACAAGTTTGTCCATAGGTTGCCCGCAGCATATTAGTTCCACGCCACTATCTTCTATCTTTCCCACTATATTACCGCAAATGCTGCATCTGTAGAAATCTGGTTGTTTTTTCATATCATACCTCCAAAAATATTGTTAATTATATATAGGCAACATCATAATATCTTATAACAAGATATCAGGTTTAGCCTTAAATATAATTACCACTTTATTATCACTTCCAACCAAAAAACATGATAAAATCAACTTAATAGAATAAACAACCGCAAATGAAGTATACTTAAAGTTAGCTTGTTTTTTTCTTTACTTTTTAGTTGCTCTGGAATCATTTTCAAAATATACTTAACATATGAATAAATCTTGGGGGTAAAAACCATGGGAGAAATTTTAAAAGCCTATATCGTACCTCATCCGCCTATTATTATTCCTGATATCGGAAAAGGTGAAGAGGCCTCTGTTTCTTCGACGATTAAAGCTTATCATAAAGTTGGAAAACAAGTAGGAGACTTAGCTCCTGACATTATTATACTTACGACCTCTCACGGACCTGCATATAGTGATTATATCCATATATCACCCGGGCCCACTTTGAAAGGCTCATTTAAAACTTTCGGTGCTTCCGAGATTAAGTTTGAATTCAATTCTGAAGTAGGTCTTGTCGATAGAATAGTGCAAACGGCTCATACCTGTGGTATAGAAGCAGGTGGAGACGGTTCCGACGGAGATGCCTTGGACCATGGTGCATTAGTACCCCTTTATTTTATAACACAGTATTATACAGATTTTACTCTGGTTCGCATATCAATTGCCGGTCTATCCTTGGAACAACTGTATGCCTTTGGATGTTGTATTCAAAAGGCTGTATCGGCTTACGACAAAAAGGTTGTCATTGTTGGTAGTGGAGATTTATCCCATAAGCTTACCAAAGAAGGACCTTATGGATTTGCTCCCGAAGGCCCGATTTTTGATAAATATTTAGTTGAAACAATAAAATCTGCTGATTTCAAGAAATTAATCAGTATTGACTCTAACCTTAGCTACAAAGCAGGAGAATGCGGACTTAGATCCTTTGCCATAATTGCAGGTACACTAAACGGTTTTTGTGTTAAATCAAATGTTTTGTCCTATGAAGGCCCCTTTGGGGTCGGCTATATGGTGGCAGAGCTTTCTGTCGGAATCCCGGATCTTTCTCGTGATTTGTTTTCTTTTATTGAGAGTATGCATAATTCCGATATTGAGGTTACTCGTAAAGCCGAGGGCCCTTACGTAGCACTTGCACGTGCATCTCTTGAATACTATATTAAAAGAGGGAAAATCCTTGATGTTCCTGATTATGTTCCATCTGAAATGACTGAGCTGAGAAAGGGTGTTTTCGTTTCAATAAAAAAGCATGGCCAGCTAAGAGGTTGTATCGGTACAATATCTCCCGTAACGAACAGTATTGCTGAAGAGATAATACAGAATGCTGTCAGCTCAGGCACTCGTGACCCAAGATTCAACCCGGTAAAGGAATTTGAACTAAAAGATCTTGTATATAGTGTTGATGTTCTCGAAACACCCGAACCCGTTGATAGCATCGACGAGCTCGATGCCATGCGTTATGGTGTTATTGTAAGCTCCGGCTATAAAAGGGGATTACTCCTTCCTAATCTCGAATCAGTCGAAACCGCTGAACAACAGGTTGATATAGCCTTGTCAAAGGCGG
>CAYUZC010000043.1:0-11772 GCA_964449525.1 uncultured Ruminiclostridium sp. | reverse complement strand
TTCAACTTGGTTTTATTACAATGCTGATTGCGCACATAGTGTTTAGCATACCCTATGTAATTTTAGCGGTGCTACCTAAGCTGAGGCAGCTAAACAAGCACACGGCAGAAGCTGCCTTGGACTTAGGCGCAACTCCTGCCTATGCAATGAGAAAGGTAATTATTCCCGAGATTATGCCCGGTATTGTAAGCGGTGCTTTAATTGCTTTTACATTATCTATAGACGATTTTGTTATAAGCTTTTTTACGGCCGGTACATCTGCAACAAATTTATCAATACTGATATACTCAATGGCTAAAAGAGGAGTTAAACCTACAATTAATGCCTTGAGTACATTAATGTTTGTAGTAGTTCTTATTTTAATGTTGATAGTAAACAAAAAGAAGGATAAGGGAGAGGATATTATAATATGAAAAAACATGTACTTTTGATTTTAGCTTTAGCAATGATTATTATCTTTGCGGTACCCCTTGCAGGATGTGGTTCAGGCGTTGTTATTAACGTCTTTAATTGGGGTGAGTATATGGACGAGACCTTAATTGACGAGTTTGAAGATCAAAGCGGCATTAAGGTAAACTACAAAAACTATGCGACAAATGAAGAACTCTTAGCTAAAATGGAAGCCGGTGGAAGTAGTTATGATGTTGTTTTCCCGTCTGACTATGCCATTTCAGAGATGATAAAGCGGGATATGCTGCTTGAAATAAATTTTGATAATATTCCAAATTACAAGTATATCGATGAAGACTATAAAAATACTGAATATGATCCAGAAAACAAATTTTCGGTACCTTATTTCTGGGGTACTATTGGGATATTGTATAATACCGATATGGTGGACGATCCTGTAGACAGCTGGGATATTCTCTGGAATCCTAAATATAAAGGGCAAATCCTTATGAAGAAAGACGTAAGAGATACACTTGGGGTAGCCCTTAAAAAATTAGGATATTCTATGAACAGCACAACTGATAGTGAGTTGGCAGAGGCAAAGGCTCTTCTCTTAGAACAAAAACCTCTTGTAAACGGATACTACGGTGATGAAATAAGAGATCTTATCTCTAACGGTGATGCTGCTATGGGGCTAACCTATTCAGGCGATGCAATGGACCTTTACTGGGAGGAGTTTGAAAATGTAGCATTCGGCGTTCCTTTGGAAGGAACCAATGTTTGGTATGATGCGATGGTTATCCCTGCCAGCAGCAAGTATAAGAAGGAAGCTGAGATGTTTATTAATTTCATGCTTGATCCTGATGTAGCATTTAGAAATTCTGAGGCTATGGGCTATACTTCTCCTAACACAGAGGCTTTGAAAAAGATGCGTGAGGAATACCCTGAAGTATTTGAACTACCTGCATACTGGCCTGATGAAGAAATTCTAAAGAAGAGTGATGTTTATATTGATCTTGGCGATTACAAAGCAAAATACAACGATATTTTAACGCAGATTCTTGCGGAATAGTTATGAAACCAATCTATGAAATGTTAAAAGAATATAGAAGAGGCAATCCTTTGCCTTTTCACATGCCGGGACATCTTCTGGGAAGAGGTCTCAACGAGGAAATGAAGCTTGCGGGCAGTCTGGACATTACTGAGATTCCGGGTTCTGATTGTCTGCATGAGCCTCATGGCGTGATAAAGAAAGCACAGGAACTTGCGGCCACTTGCTTTGGTGCGGATTATTCGCTGTTCTTGGTTAACGGCTCTACATGCGGCATTCACGCAATGATTCAGGCAGCTGTAGAACCGGGTGGAAAGCTTATTCTGGGGCGAGATTGTCATATTTCTGCCCTTAATGCATTAGCTATGATTAACGGTGAACCTGTCTTTGTCTTTCCACAAGTGGATGAAAAAAGCGGAATACCTCTAGGAGTAACCGCCGAGGGCTTGGAAAAAGTTATAAAAGCAAATCCTGATGCACAAGCCATATTGATAACCAGACCGGGTTACTATGGAATTGCGACAGATTTAAATGAAATATCAAAACTGGCAAAGACTTATAAAATACCTCTATTGGTCGATGAGGCTCATGGCGCTCATTTTTGTTTTCATGACGATTTCCCGAAACCTGCAATATCTTTAGGGGCTGATCTCTGTGTTCAGAGCCTGCATAAGACACTGCCGGCATTAACTCAGTGTGCGATTCTTCACGGAAGGAACGACGGCTTGATAGAAAGAAGTCTCATAGAGAAAACCGTATCCATGGTACAGACTACAAGCCCATCATATCTATTAATGTCATCTATTGATATTGCTAGAAGCATTATGGAAAACAGGGGAAGAGAACTATATGAAAATTTAAAGCACAACATTACGGATTTCTGTGCCGGGCTTTGTAAAAACACTTGCATAAAACGTGTTGCCTCTGATTATAGCACCTTTGAAACAGATTTTTCCCGAATCGTTTTAAGCGTTGAATCAACAGGATTAACCGGATTTGAGGCAGAAGAATTACTAAGAACCCGATTTGGCATTGTAGCCGAAATGGCAGATTTAAATAATATTGTTTTGATTGCAACACCCTTTCATATTTCTGAGGATTTTGATAAACTATTACTAGCGTTAGAATTAATCTCAAGAGAATTCTGTGGGTCATTAACAAAAAGGTTATCACCTATTTGGCCCCTAAATAGCCCTGAACGTGTTTTACCTTTAAGACAGGCATTATTTAATAGTGGTGAAGAAATATCAATTAAGAACGCAATAGGAAGAGTTAATGGGGGATATATTACGCCTTATCCTCCGGGAATACCGTTAATTATTCCCGGTGAGATAATAACCCGGGAGAGTATGAAATATATAAATACGTTACTTAAAGCAAACTGTCCGGTACATGGAATAAACAACCAAAAGATAAAAGTTTTAAAGACACGTTAAGTTTATTATTATCAGGAGGAATTACTTTGAAAGGTAAGCTAATTATTATTGAAGGCGTTGATTCCAGCGGAAAAGCCACACATACTAAGATGCTTTACGATAGGTTACTTAACGAGAATAATATAGTTAAAAAAGTAGAGTTCCCTAATTATAGCAGTGATTCATCTGCATTAGTTAAGATGTATCTTAACGGGGATTTTGGTAACAAGCCTGAGGATGTTAATCCATTTGCAGCGTCAGTATTTTTTGCAGCAGATCGGTTTGCATCATTTAAAACCATATGGAAAGATTTCTATGATAATGGTGGTACAATAATCAGCGACCGATACACCATGTCGAATATGATACACCAAGCCGCAAAAATAAAAGATAATGCAAAGAAAAAAATATTTTTAGAATGGCTGTGGGACTTGGAATTTATTAAAATGGGAATTCCTGTTCCGGATTGTATTATTTTTTTGGATATGCCACCAAAATACGCTCAAACACTAATGAAAGACAGAAAAAATAAAATTACCGGGCTAAATGAAAAGGATATTCACGAAAATAATCTTGAATATTTACAGGATTCATACAACAATGCATGCAGTATAGCCGATATATATAGTTGGAATCATGTTCATTGTGTAATGGACGGAAAAATCAGAGATATTACCGACATCCATAAGGACATCTATTCTATTGTCAAAAAAGTTTTATAATAGAACGGAGGGGTTAATCTTATGGCATTGAAAATTGACGGGAGTTCGGGAAGAAAGCCACAAAGTTTATCCGGACGAATTGAAAGAGACATAAAAAAGGTCAACAATATGAACGGAACGCAGTTCAGCTCACATATGGATCGTCAGTTTTCTGAAAACCAGGATGAAGAGCTGAGGAAGAAAGCCCAGGAAATTGAAAAACAAGGGAAGCATTTGGCATCACATATTGATGTATCGGAGTTAAAAGCCTATAAAAGGCTGGTAATGGAATTTTTAGATGAAGCTGTGAGGAGCTCATCGCGTTTTACAAAAGATAGCTTTTTAGACAGAAGGGGAAGACATAGGGTTTTTTCAACTATAAAAATAGTGAATGAGCAGCTTGAGCAGCTCACCAGGGATGTTTTGGATTCCGAACGTGACAATATTGCCATATTGGGACGTATTGAGGATATAAGAGGATTAATACTTGATCTTGTGCTTTAACATTACATAGGAGGCAAAGATGGATTATATAGGTCAGACTGATATTGTTGATGGATTCATAAACGGAATGAAGCATGACACATTAGGTCATGCTTTTATATTAACGGGAGAAACAGGTATAGGGAAAAGAACTCTTGCCCATTTTGTGGCTAAGGCTTTACTTTGTACAGAACAAGAAAATGAGCAGCCTCCTTGCGGATATTGCAGAGCATGTAAAGGCTTTGATGAAAAAATAAATCCTAATTTTACGGTTATACGTAGTGAAACGCGGAATATTGTTATTAAGCAAATCAGAGAGCTTATCGCGGATATTGGTGTTAAGCCACTCCAAGGTCGGAAGGTTTATATTATTGAAGATGCGGAAAGAATGACAATTCAAGCACAGAACTGTTTATTGAAGACGTTGGAAGAACCACCGGCCTATGCGATAATAATTCTCACCACATCAAATTACGAATCTCTTCTTTTAACAATAAGATCCAGAGTTGTGAAATTAAATCTAAAACCCAGCTCAATAGAGGATATGAAGCTGATTATGCAAAAAAACGATATCGACATAAAAGGTAAGGAATATTTTCTTTCATTAAGTAGAGGCATCCCGGGGAAAGCATTACAGCTTATGACCGATAAAGATTTTGAAGAAAACAGGAATGAAACACTTAAATTTGTATTGGATGAGAATATAAGTTCGAAACTAAATTATAATCAATTCCTTTCAAAGAATAAGGATGGTTTTTATGCGTGTATCGACATATTGGAATCAATTTATCGAGATGCTCTTTTAGTAAGCTGTTCTTTAGATGATGGGTTGATTAATTCAGACAAAAAGGATAATATATTAAAGTATGCAAACATGCACAGTACCTTTGATATAACCGAGAAAATATCTAGGATAGAAAGGGTACGGAGCAATATGAAGCGCAATATGAACTACCAGCTTGCTGTTGACATTATAACAATGGATGTGTAGTTTAAAAAACTTAAACCTTGTAATTCCGAAGAAAGGAAAGGTTATAAAATGATAAATGTTGTGGGGGTTCGATTTCGAACCGCAGGTAAAATATATTATTTTGATCCCTGTAATATGGAACTGAATAAAGGGGATATGGTTATAGTTGAAACAGCCAGGGGGATTGAATGCGGAACAGTAGTCGTAGCAAATCAAGAAGTTGTTGACGAGGAAGTCGTAGCACCATTAAAAAATGTTATCAGAAAGGCTGATAGCGAAGACTTAAAACAGGTAGAAGAAAATAAGAAAAAAGAAGCTGAAGCATTTAATGTATGTCTTGAGAAAATAAAGAAGCATGAGCTTGATATGAAGTTAATAGATGTAGAATATACTTTTGACAATAATAAAGTATTGTTCTATTTTACAGCCGATGGGCGCGTGGACTTCAGAGAGCTGGTTAAGGATTTAGCTTCAGTTTTTCGCACCAGGATAGAGCTTCGCCAAATAGGTGTCAGAGATGAAGCGAAAATGTTAGGCGGGATAGGTGCTTGTGGGAGATCCTTGTGCTGTAATAGTCATTTATCTGAATTTCATCCTGTTTCTATAAAAATGGCTAAGGAACAATCCCTATCTTTGAACCCGACTAAGATATCAGGTTCATGCGGGAGGCTTATGTGCTGTTTGAAATACGAACAAGACACTTATGAATATCTGCTTAAAAAAACGCCTAAGATTGAAGCTGTCGTTCAGACACCCAATGGTCAGGGTGTTGTTGTTCAGGTAAGCTTACTGAAGGGGATGGTACGTGTTAAGCTTGATAACGAGCAAAATACAGATATAGTTGATTACTCTGTTAAAGATGTCCGAGTAGTAAAGGATGCAGAAAAGAAAGCAGATCCTGAAGACAAGGTGCTGGAGGAGCTAAAGGTATTGGAAGACTAATACTAAAATTTTCCTTTATCTAAAAAAATATTCACTATAATAAGCTGTAATATTGACATAGGTGAATTATTAGTATAGGATTATTTTTGTACTATGTATACATTATGATTTTTCAAATGGGAGGTGTAAACGTGGCATATATTATTAATGATGATTGCATCAGTTGTGGTGCCTGTGAACCGGAATGTCCGGTAAGTTGCATATCTGAGGGTGATAGCAAATACATAATCGATGGAGATTCTTGTATAGATTGTGGCTCTTGTGCGAGTGTTTGTCCGGTAGAGGCTCCAAAGCCTGAGTAAAAAAATTTATTAATGCTTTATTGAAGGAGTCAGGCCGTAGGCATGGCTCTTTTTCGTATTAGAGGAGTGTCATTGCTATGAGCTTTGTGGTTTTACCTGATGAAACCTTGGAGGATTTACAGATAAAAGGACTCTTTCTTCTACAGAAGAAGGATTCTTTTCGTTTTGGTATGGATGCTGTTTTATTATCTAATTTTATTAAGGCCAAGCCACATCAAAATGTGCTTGATTTGGGAACGGGAACAGGCATTATTCCGGTGCTTGTTGCGGCAAAAACTGATGTAAAAAGCATAACGGGTCTGGAAATTCAGTCTGAAATTGCTACTATGGCTCAAAGAAGTATAGATGGTAACAAACTAAATAATAGGATAACAATAAAAAAAGGTGATATAAAGGAAGCAGTATCTATCTTTGGTGCTGCTACCTATGATATAGTAGTTACAAACCCACCATATACTAAAATTGGAAGTGGCTCAATTAATCAGCAAGACAGTAAGGCTATTTCAAGACATGAACTTTGCTGTAACCTTACCGATGTTTTAACAAACAGCTCTGCTATACTTAAACCACAAGGTGAATTCTATATGGTTCATCGACCGGAAAGACTTACAGATATATTGGTGGGCATGAGAAATGCTAAGATTGAACCAAAGCTTCTCAGGATGGTATGTCCGGTTTCAGGAAAAGCCCCTTCATTGATACTTGTTAAAGGGTTAAAAAATGGAAATCCGGGTTTAAAAATTCTTCCTGATTTGATCATATACGACGAATCCGGAAAGTATACAAAAGAAGCTCGTATACAATATTCTATCGATTAATGAGGTTTGAGAAAGATGCCAAAAAAAATGATATCCACTCCGTTAACTGATGATGTGATTGCCGAATTAAATTCGGGTGATGAGGTTCTAATCTCCGGAGTTTTATATACCGGAAGAGATGCAGCTCATAAGCGTTTAATCTCATTAATTGAAAAAGGTGAGAAATTACCTTTTGATATCAGAGGGCAGATTATATATTATGTAGGACCATGTCCTGCTCCGGAAGGGAAAGTAATAGGCTCAGCAGGACCTACTACCAGTGGAAGGATGGATGCATATGCTCCTAAACTTATTGAATTAGGGCTTAAGGGAATGATAGGAAAAGGTCTTAGGGATGATAATGTAGTAAATGCGATTAAAGCTCATGGAGCAGTTTATTTTGGCGCTATCGGAGGCGCCGCTGCATTAATATCATCCTGTATAATTAAACAGGAGATAATTGCATTTGAAGACTTGGGAACTGAGGCTATTCGAAGGATTGAAGTAAAAGATTTACCCTGTTTTGTGATTATAGATGCAAAAGGTAGGGATAGATATAAGCAGGGCAGAGAAAAGTATGAAATAAAGGATGATTAATATGCAAACAATAAATTTTAATAAAAGAGTAATTATTTTCAGTGGTCATTATGGAAGCGGAAAATCAGAAATATCCGTTAATACAGCATTTTTATTAAAAGAGAAATATGATGACGTAATCATGGCTGACATGGATATAGTAAATCCTTTTTTTAGAAGTGTCGATGCTAAAAGTGCTCTGGAAAGCAAGGGAATCAAGGTTATTGCCCCAATATATGCTAACACTAACGTAGACGTACCGGTAGTAGGACCTGAAATTTCAGTAGCTCTTAGGCACAACACTAGACGCGTAATTTTAGACGTAGGCGGAGATGAAGACGGAGCAAAGGTTTTGGGTCGTTATTACCATGAAATAGATAAGAATGATTATGATATGTTTTTTGTGTTTAACCGTTCAAGACCTATGACCACGAATCTGGACGATACTATTAAATATATAAGAGAAATTGAAGAGGCTTCCAGGCTAAAGATAAGCGGAATCATAAATAATACCCATTACCTTGAAGAAACTACAGTAGATGATATCATGCATGGCCTAGAGCTTTCCCGGGAAATAACTAAGGGAACCGGCATTCCTATATTTGCTACATGTGTTATGGAAGGTATGGAAAAACAACTTGAAGGGAAAATAGATCATTCTATTATTGTTTTGCGCAAAAGTATACTATTACCCTTTTGAATCCATCTCCTTCATCATTTTTATATATACCATAAGCTCATTTCGGGAGGATACATTCATTTTTTCATAAATTCTTTTGTTATGAGTTTTTATTGTATTTATGCTTAAGTAAAGTCTTTCAGCTATTTCTTTTCCGGTACAACCCTCTATGTAGAGGTTAAATACTGCTCGTTCAGCAGGGGATAGGGTATCAATATGTTCAAGAAATTCCTTGAACATCCCGGTATCTTGAATCTGAGTGTAGGAATTATCATTTTTGTCCTCTTTTTTTACAGATATTCTATCTTGTTCAGACAGGAATTCTAAAAGGTCATCGATTTCCAAAATGTTTGTTTTTTCAATTTCAGAGGGTTTCGTTTGTTTCATCTTACTTAAAGCTTCTGTAATGGGTCTAAGATAAAACTTACTGAACCAGAATGATGAAATAATACCGGCAATTAAAAGACATAAAAACAGAAATATAAGTTTTTGATTTATATTATCAAGAGCACGGTCATAATCCTTTATCGGAACCATAACACTTACAAACCATTCTTCATCTATATATGGTGAATCATTAGAATAAAGGGCAATGCTTTTATGCAATCCCATGAATTGATCTGATGGACTAAAATATTTGTTAATAGTATTGTACTTAACTTGATAGCTTAGCTTCGCATCAGTTAGCTCATTCCTTACAAATGCGGAGTATTTCGCAGCCATGAAAGATGACGAGCAGTCAATTAATCCATTTTGAGTTTTTGACAATAAACTGAAAACCGTATCTGAAATATTAGCTTCAGGGATATAAGACAATTTAAAAAGTAATGAGCTTACCTCAAAACCGCATACGCCATAAATTGTACCATCAGAAGCTATCAGTGGTACTGTGCAAAGCATTACTTTGTCGGTAGTATTAGGTAATGTAATATTAGGACACCAATAATACAGTTTTGAAAGGGGTAAATCATTATTATTTCTTGCAGTATCTATAGTTTTTGTAAAAAAGGTATCATCATTAATATCAAATTCCATTGCCCATTGGGAGTGAACCAGAATATCATTGTTTTTTGCTATTTCTGTTGCCCCTCTGAGCATATGTAAGTAAGGTGATTCTAAATTAACTATATTAGGCTCCATATTACGTATGTAAAGACCTGCCTTTGAAAAATTCGCGTTTGGTAAATTCGGATTTATTGTTCCGTCTAAAATTATAAAAACGCCACTGCTTTTTGTACGTAATAGTGCTGTAATTAATGTTTGACATTCTGAGTCCAAGATTTCATTATAAATCTCAGGTTGATTCTTCAGGTTGAGAGCTTCAAGATCTTTATCATGTAATTTTTTTTCAATACCCTTATTCAAAGCTTTGGCAAGATCTACACTCTTAATTGAAATACTTCCAAAATCCCTATATATATCATCAGAAATGTGATTAAGTTCATTTTCAAAAAGAGTTTTTGTTTCGCTGTTACCTATATTAAAGACACCTGTTATTAACAGTATTACAAAAACTGCAGTTATAATTGTTACCAAAAAAAGAATAGAAAAAATAACCAGACGTTGACGTAATGTCCTACCATCGTTACTCATTCTAATTATTTTTTTCCAGAAATCTCGATTTAAAAGCGTTGATTTATGCATTTTTTACTGATTTCACCTCAACTCATTTTTTCTGAATGAAGTTTTCAAAAATGTTTTCAGATGCTTTTTCAAAAGCTTCATCTGTGCCATTTGTATCAACTAATGACAAGTAAGTAATTCTGGCATCAATCGCTGCTTGTTTTATTCTTTCATTATAAGCCTTCTCAATAGAATCAAACTCATCAAAAACTGGGGGAATGTAAAAATCGTATTTTTTGTACATTGTAACAGCCGTTTTTAAAAGCTTTTTGACATTATCATTACTTGCTTTATCAATGTTCTCGTCTATCTTGGTTTCAAAAGCTTCTTTAGATACCGGTAGATATCCAGTTTCTGATATAAATTTCATATTTTGTTCCGGTGCAGTAAACCATTTTAAAAACTCAACAGAAGCGTATTGTTTTTCTTTTGTTGATTTAGTTACAATCATTCCGCCACCACGCTGTATTGCAACTTTATTGCCATTCTTGAAAACAGGATAGGGGAGAATTTCGTATTCCACATCTTCTATTGTATTATCTTTATAAGTGATGGTGTTTCCATAGAATAGAATTCCGGCGGTAGAACCTGTTGAACAGACAATATCACCCGTTTTTGCTAAATCTGATGAATACCCGTCATAAATAGCGAAACCGCCCTTCACAGCAGCCTCAAAATATGAATCCCATATCTTTTTATAATTATCCGAATAATTAATGGCTTCATTAATAATAAAGTTATCGCCAAACTGATCCATTCCAACCTGTGCGATGTTGAACCATGAATCAGATGTGTAGAATGATTTTCCATCATTCGGAATGTCAGGAGTTTGAGAATCTGTCCATTCGTAATACTTAATTGATGCATCTGAAATACCTTCAAAGGTGGAGAGGGAATCTACACTTATTCCAGTAGCATCAGAAAATCGTTCGAAGAGTGTCTTGTTAAGGAAAAGTACTTCTGTTGATTTGGCAGTAGGGAGAACAGCCAGCTTGTCAGATATTATTCCTTCTTCAATGAATCGGGGTAAATACTCGCCAAGTTCACTATCTGAAAAGTAATCCTTTAAATCTAACAGTTTATCATTTTTTAAGAGGGCAAGAGCAGATTTTGGGTATCCGGTTGTAATATTTGGAAGCTCAGATGACCCGGGATCTCCTTCGGACGAAGCAACAATCTTGTCATATAATGCTGAGGAACTTGAAACTGAAGTTATGTTGATTATAATGCCTTGTTTATTACCGACAGTAGCGTTAAATTCATCCACCAAATCATTCATGGATTTTTCCATTTGCCCGCCGTAATTATGCCATAACGTTATGATGACAGGATTATTATGGTCAAGTGGGCTATTGCTCCCACATCCTGTAATTATTATCAATAAGAGTAATATTAAAATTGCAGACCTTATCAATTTCATAGTATTAACCTCATTTTTCCCATAAATCACCCTCGGGGTGATTACATTCATAGTAATAAAAAATATAATTAAATACAGCAGATTAAGCTTTCATATATTAAATTATACATTAAAAAACAATAATACAGATGACTCTAACGAACATTTAATGTAAAAAAGAAAGGTTAAATAGCAATTATGGATAATAGTGTGGAAAGCTCTTATCCCTGTAAAGTTGACATATTAGCCATAAAGGGCGGGCACAGGGTTACATTCTATTGTAGCGCAGGCGATAAAAAATACACAATTGAAATATACGATTCGCAAACTGTAGATCAAGCATTAAAAATAGCCTGGGATGAATTAAAAAAGTATTTCAACCGTTGTCACCAGTGTAAAGCATGGGTATGCGATGAGCACTACAATGAAGATGTTATGAAATGT
>CAYUZC010000042.1:0-11774 GCA_964449525.1 uncultured Ruminiclostridium sp. | reverse complement strand
ACTCTGTGAATTATAACATTGATTTAAAGCAAAAGTCAATTTATATAAGGCAATTCGAGTGATTATGCTACTGTTGAAATAATTGACTTATGGGGTATAAGATAATAAAATGTAACGGAAATATATAAATATTTATAGTTGAGGTGCTTATGCTAAAAAAGATTGAAGATGAAAAAGTTGATAAAACAGGTTTGGAGCATATGCGCGAAACACCTATGGCTTGGATAATTCGCGTAATCAAAGGAGCCTTGATTGGTATAGGAGCTATATTGCCCGGCTTATCCGGCGGAGTACTTATGGTTGTTTTCGGAATCTATGATCATCTGATTTCTTTTTTAGGAAATTTCCCTAAGAATTTTAAGAAGTATTTTTTCTTTTTTCTTCCTATTGGAATAGGCGGTATCTTAGGTATTTTACTCTTTGCCGGTTTGGTTTCGGTTGCCTTCGGAAAGTTTGCCGCACAATTTGTCAGCCTTTTTATTGGTTTTGTAGCCGGTACTGTCCCCTCATTATGGAAAACAGCCGGGCTAAAAGGTAGAGGAAAACAGGGATATACCGCATTAATAGTAGCAGCATTAGTAATACTCATTTTAATGCTCAACGGAGAAAATCAGCTAACCTCCATCGAACCAAATTTCATTATCTGGATAGGCGGAGGGGTATTAGTGGGTTTAGGTTTTATTGTGCCCGGTCTCTCACCTTCAAACTTCTTGATTTATTTCGGTATGTACAGCAAAATGTCAGATGGTATTTCAAATCTGGACTTTTCAGTTATTGTCCCGCTGATGTTAGGTGTATTGCTTGCAATTATTGCCTTTGCTAAGCTTGTTAGTAAGCTTTTTGAGTATAAATATGAAATCATGTATCACATTATTCTGGGAACGGTATTAGGCTCTTCACTGGCCATTTTCCCTACAGTTGTTGCACCCGGGTTGACAGCTGAAGGCCTGCTTAAATCAGGGCTTTCATTCGTTCCTGCACTGGCCTTGGTTATAATAATGTTTGCTTTGGGTATGATCGCATCATTACTTTTTAGCCGTGTGGAAGACCGTTATAGCCCTGATAACTAAATTTTGACAACAAAAGAACACAACCCTTTAGCGAAATCAGAGATTGTGAATGGGTAGTAGGAAGCCTTGATAAATTAACAATAAAGGCAAGGAAACCTTAATGTTTCCTTGCCTTTACTATTAATGAGTAATCATTTAATGATTTATTAAATGCATCTGACTGAATTAAATCCGTGATGAACAGCCGTTAAAATATTGTCGGGAGTCTCTGCGTCACCTACGACTGCACAATCAATTTTACTTTGTACAGCATCATATAATGCAGTATTGGATCTATATCCAGCGGCAATAGCTACTGTATCTGCGTCGATTGTAAACTGCTCTCCACCCTTTTCATAGACAACCTTATTGTCCTTGAACTCAACAACCTTTGCACTTGTTACAGTCTTGATATTACATTCCTCCATCAACTGGCGAAGTGCCTGGTCATTGTTTTTACTGTGTTTAGTTGTCAGCATAATCTCAGGCAGCATTTCTATAATCGTCACATCATCAGAATTTTCAGCACAGTGACAAGCTGTCTCGCATCCAACCAGTCCGCCTCCTATTACAACAACCTTCTTACCGTAACCCTTTTTATTGGTCAAAAGATCGTTTGCACCAACTACAAATGGTTTGTCTATTCCCTTTATTGGAGGCATAACAGGTGTAGCCCCTGTTGCAAAGATAACCTTATCATATTTTCCTGCAATAATCTCTTCGGGAGTAGCATCCTTCATCATCAATACCTTAACATTACTACGGTGCAGTTTGGCAACCAAATAATCCACATAGTCCTTGACGTCTTTCTTAAATCTCGGGCCGCCGGCTGCAAGAAGTAATCCACCAAGCTCATTTTTCTTTTCCCAAAGTTCTACCTGCATCCCTCTTTCGGCAGCAGTGATTGCGGCGGACATTCCGCCCGGGCCTGCGCCGATAACAAGAACACGCTTATTGGGATCACCGGCCACTACAGGATAATAGTCCTCAGCAAAAGCCAGAGGATTTACTGCGCATTGGAATATCTTCCCTGAGAATCCGGCATACAAGCATTCATTACATCCAATACAAGGAACTATATCATAGGCTTCATTACGCTTCATCTTATTAACAATATGCGGGTCAGTTATTGACATATGTCCCCATCCGACTAAATCAGCTTTACCTTCTTCAAGAGCATCTATAGCTTCTTGCGGATAATTAACTTTCCCATTTAGCATTACAGGAATACTAACATTTTTCTTGATTTCAGCGGCGATTTCCACCATAACTCCGTGGGGCTGATATACTGTATTTATAGCTTTATACCATGCCTCATAGCATCCGATATCTACATGAAGAACATCAACTCCGGCTTTTTCAAGAATTTTAGCCACTTCAATACCTTCAGGAAGTTCTCTTCCACCTGGAACACCATGATATGGAGTAAACTTGAATAATATGGGGAAACCAGGTCCGACAGCTTCACGAACCGCTTTTATACATTCAACGGAGAAACGCATCCTGTTTTCTAAGCTTCCGCCATATTGATCTGTTCTCTTATTCCACATTGTTGAATGGAATTGATCCATTAGATATCCGCCATATCCATGTAATTCAACGGCATCTGCTCCGAAGTTCTTGGCCAAAGCTGCGCCTTCACCCATTTTTTGAACTAAGAACTTAATATCTTCTACAGAAAACGGCTTACACTTTAATTCAGGAAACCAGAAAGATGTATTTTCACTGCAGGAGTATGGCACAATGTCCCCGGTTGCATACTGCATACGGCCTAATCCGGGAGTTATTTGAATACAAAGCTTTGCACCATGATTATGAACTCTTCTTGCAAGAAAATCTAATTGTTCGAATGAAGTTGGCGTCCCGATTATATTACAGGCCTTGCTCTCATACTTTGTGGTCACTTGATTAGCTCCTGTAATAATCAATCCGAACCCGCCCTTTGCACGCTCCTCATAATAGCTGATTGAACGCTCTGAAAAGGATCCGTCTGGATTGGTCTGCGTTCCCATAGGAGCCATATAGGTCCTGTTGGGTAATTTCATGTTACCAATTTGAATTTGTTCAAAAATTTTCATAAGGCACCCCCCCTGTTAATAATTTAACATTTTATTTCATGCTATAGCTAATCCTATAATAAAACATATGTTATTACTACGATACTATAGTATTGCTACTATGGTAATAATAATATCATATACTTAAACGATTGTCAAAATATTCTTATCTAACTTAACCAAATAAATTCTAAATATACCTAAATCATTTGTGCACTTTTCTTTTTTTGGCATGCCTAAATTAATTGCATATAATAACTGATGCAATTATTTAATACGATAAATCCTTCACACCGGTTTCCGATTTATCAATCTTACTTTTCTTTTGGTTTTGCCGGTCGATTTATTTTGAATTACTCTCAAGAATGACCCTTGATAAACTCAAAGAAAACTCTAGTATATTATTACACGCATTTATTTTTGTATGATACCCGGAATTTTTGGTTGTACGTTGACGAATAACAATGACTTCAGCGCCCTCATCTTTTGAAAACTCTATAGTGATGCCTTTAGGAATAACCAATCGGCTTGTATACTGTTCAAGACCAAAACCTTCCTTTGCAGTAATGACACAATAAAAATAAGGATAGCTGGCACTACTGACAACATTAATATTAATTTGAGCCTGAATTCCGTAAAAATCAGCGGGTGAGTTTTCAAAAACAATATTAAATCGACAATCTGTCGGAAATTCCTTTCCCTCTTTGTCTTTAGCCAGTATCATGGAGGGGATATGATTTTCTCCGGGGTTTTTTATCTTTTCAAAATACTTTTCTAGCTCAACAACTAAATCAGTTTTGATATATAGTATTTCTTGGTGGCCTTTTGTTTTCATGCCATTAAACCATATCGACGCTAGTAATATAATTGAATCTACGATAAAAATACCGGCTACCAAGCCGCTTACTCCTGTGGCTATAACAACGCATATAAAAGATATAGCAATAAACACCAGAATAAATGTGACACAACCCAGGCCATTGCTAATATCCAATGCATCCTTATCCCATTTATTAATATTCTGTTTAATCTGATTAATTTGATGGACTTTCTCCATATTGGTCTTTGCCCAACTGTCTTCGTATTGTCGTGATGCAGGAGTTGGCTTTGTACTATAGCCTTTTACCAAAATTAATAATGAAGCAAATATCAAAAGTATAACACCCGGCCAAATATTGACCGTAATTATCTGAAGGAGAAATCCAAATATAATACATCCTAAATACAATAACATTCTTGTTGTATATGAAAGCGTTTTAAAAAGGTAAAACTTAATAGCATCCTGATCCTCAGGTGATGGGAATCCCGGTATTTTCCTATTCTTCATACATTACCCCTTTCCTTTAAATCCCTTCATTTCCCAAATTGGCTCTAATTCTTCACAGCCGTGAGCATTGAAATAAAGCGGACACGCTCCCTGACATACTGCGAAATCCCTACATTCTCTACACTCGGTTGGAGCAGACTTTTTATCTCTAATAAATTGGCTTCGTTTGTTAAACCATATTGTCTCAAAGTCTTCCTCCAATAAATTACCAATAGGTTCGGGCCAGCTGGAGCAAGGTAAAATATTACCCCTCGGATCAACCGATAATAACCCTTCACAGGCGCTACAGCCTTTGTTACCAAATCCGGATGTTACAGGGTTAAATAGGCACATTGGTGTAGGTGAATACCACATGTATTGAACTCCCAACTTTTCAGATAATGACTGAAGATTTTTAACAATATCTCCAATCTCCTGATATTCTACCGTCAAATCCTGCGCTCCTCCGCGACCTGAAGGGATAACCAGATTTGAAGAAAATCGCTCTACCCCTATATTCTTACAGAAGTCCGGATATTTCTCCAAATTATCTTTATTCATAGTACATACCGTCAAGTGGGGATGAACAATAATACCTGCATCTTTTAATGCTTTCAATCCGCTTACGGAAGCCTGGTGAGAACCCTTAACCCCTGTAATTTCATCATGCTCCTGGGCTATTGCAGATTCAATACTCACCTGAGCAGAAGAAAGGCCCGCTTCAGCAAATTCCTTTGCTTTCTGCGGAGTAATCAAGGTGCCGTTTGTAATAAGGTTAACTCTCATCTTATTGTGCTTTGACGCATAGCGTATAAGATCGGGAAGATCCTTGTAAGTTGTTGGTTCTCCTCCGGTAAAAGAAACGCTTGGCACCTCGGCATCATAGCGAATTATATCGAGTATCCTTTTAAATCCTTCAGTATCAAGCTGGCTTTCAACCTCTTTGTGGGTACAATCAGCATAACAAAATCTGCACTTAACATTGCAGGTATATGTTAAAGCTACTTCAGATAATATGGGGAGCTTTATATAGCCAAGGCTGAATTCAGTCCTGTGAATAGCAGGAGTATTATAGTTCTCACAAATTTTCCCGTTCCACATAAGTGAAAAGTCGGTAAAAAAGCGTTCCAATTGTTCCTCGGTTTCATACGAATCAGGTCTGGCCTTAATAATATCTTCAACCGAGCCCCCCGACAAGATATGGTCAATAACCTTGGCACCTGTAGAATTAAGCTTAAAGGCTTCATTAGGCATACGAATCAGCACATTATCCTTAAGTCTCATATGAATGTAAGGCTTAATCCTTTTTATAAAGTCGTCGACCCATGCTAGCTTATGCTTCTTCATCTTGCGCCTCCACTGACACATGCAGAGTGGCATGCAGAATGGCAGGCCGAATGGCATGCTGAATGGCAGGCCGAGTGACAAGCATCATGACAAGCCGAATGACAAGCTGAGTGACAGGCGTCATGACATGCAAATACACCCTTATCTGTATTTATCATAGATTTAAATGAGGAACTATCCGGATTAATCTTGATTCTGTCTTGATAATCGTAATATCTTCTGCGATTATTTATGTGATTATGGTGAAAATAATAGTAATGCCAATGATTATAATAGGGTTGATCATAATATTGATCGTATTCTTCATACCCTTCATGGTCTTGCTCATCATATGCTTTCCCAAATTTTTTCTTATAGTATTCTTTCGTAGCATCAACGTCGCAATTCCATGTCTTGGCCCGAACTGTATCCACAAGCCACTTCATAATTGTTTCCAATTCCTGCTCGCTGAATTCTTCATCTACTGCGGCAGCATACATAAGTTTTTCATATTGAGGAAAGCCGGTTAAGTCTTGTTCCTTTATCTGTTTTACTCGTAGGGGCTCTATGGATATCTCCGCCAAATAGCCTTTATCTATTAGCTTATAAAGAATAACAGATAGTATACTGGTGTAGGGTATTCCTATAAGGATAGCCGCTTCCACTTCATCAAGATTTTCAAGGACAAAGCCGTCTTTTCTAAAAGAAGCTACCTCAAGTTTAGGAGAAACCCAGTCTTCTCTCGCCCATTGGATATCTTGATAGTCGGTTCGTGCTTTTACTACTTTACGCTGCTTCAGACCAACGATGACTATTGTTACTAAACCCAAAATCGCAAATAAAAATAACATAACCCTTCTATCTGTGGATTTATCTGTAAAGGGGCTATCAGAATTAAACCCTCCCCTTCCGATATCCGGTTGGTAGGGCTCCTCGGGATATTTATCTATTGGCTTTTCGTCAATCGGCGGTCTACTGCTGTAATCAGGCATCTCATTGAAAAGTTCTTCTGAAATATATTGTTGAATTTCGAAGTTATATCTTTGTGAAGGGTTGTTTTTATGAAGTAATACTTGTGCTCGAGGAACAGAGTCAAGCACGTTTACCCTATAGTCAATTAGGTATTCTTCGTTCATCCAGGTTTCTGTGGCAAAATCTCTTTGGAGTAGTAATTGTTCAACTTCTTCTCTGGTGGCTGATTCGCCCGGATATTCCAAAGGGTAATTAACTGCTACCGTATAATGCTCCATGGATTCATCCCATTGAACAGGCGCCCAATGAAATACCACCAAAGGAGTTCCATCATCTGATGTTGTTCTGGCCAGATATCCGGCCTCGGCCATATCAGCCACAAAGCGTATTTTGTAAGTAAGATATTCTCCGCCAAGTCGCGTATTTTCAGAGTTAATGATATCGTATCTGCCACCACCAAGATCTATAATATCAATATCAAAGACTGTGTTATCATCCTTGACGACACAAGAAAATTCATAATCAAAAACAGGGTAAAGCTCGTCGAATCCTTCTAATGTAAATGCCAGCATGGTTTTCCCCGGCGCCAGATTGTAACGCACAGTATATGTAATTATTGCATTACCTGAGGGTTGCAGGATTACATCAGTTTCCACAAACCCAAGATTCGCTATTTCCGACGCATTCACAGATAACATCGGTGAAAAAATTAACATTACAACTAATATAAATATTAAACGTTTCTTCATAATCTACCTTTTCCTTTAAGAATATAGATTCCTGTTTCTATTCTAATATCTAGCCATCTTTCAGAATATACACATACAAAACCGATAAAATATTTTTTTCTTTGACTTATTTAAGAATACCATATTATTGCTATTGGATGAAGAGCGATTATATTTTACATCCGGAAATTTATACGAAATTTCTATGAATTTCTACGAGGACAGGAGAGCTGTTTAATGCTCATTCATGCAACTTGTATATTTTCAGACTTCCTGTTATAATTCTAAAAGCATCGGAAAAGGTGGTGGTATCATAATGAGTACCAAGGATAAAATATTTGAGACTGCAGGCAGACTTTTTAAAGAAAAGGGTTACGATAACATTACTATTAATAATATCTGTGAAGCTTGTGGTATAACAAAAACTACTTTTTATTATCACATTGGCTCTAAGCAGAAAATCATCCTTAGGTTTTATGACCACATTATTGACAATTTGGCCCCACTTTTAATTCAGATGCTCGACACAACCAGCAATTGGGAGCAATTAATATTACTGTTTGATACCTTGCTCCAAAATATCAGCGAACTTGGTGCGAACGTAAATAGTCAGTTGCTTATTATTAATCTTCAAAAAAATCAGGGCACATTTGATTTAAGAAAAAACTTAGAGGAAATCGCAATCAGTATTATCAGAAGATGTCAGCAAAGCAAAGAAATCCACAATCTAAATGACGCAAGTCAGTTATATTCAGCTGCTGCTTATATGTTCACCGGATATGAATATAGGTGGTGTGTATTAAATGGAGAATTTGACTGGAAAGAGCAATTCTATAGATCCTTGGAAAACATATTTGATGTGGACCCGGCTCTTAGGAAGTATAGTTAGAATTTTTCTCTTTTGTTAGTAAGCGATTGACCATAACTAAGTCGATTCTATAACATATTAGAATAACCGGCAGAGGATTAAATCTACTTTGTAAGGATTAAAACTACTGAATCAGTTTTACTCCTTTAAGCCCAAAATCCTCTTCAATATCCCCAAGTTCCCCTGACATAATTGTTTTTAAAAATCTACCGGTAACAATCGATTCACTGCCACTACCCGTAACCTCTTCTAAGTAAAATCTTGCAAATCCCGCAATTACAACCTCATCTCTACCGTTAACTTCCAAAGTATCTACCATTATAACTGTAATTATACGCGGACAATTTGAATCGTAATTATTATGTGTACATGGCGGTGTATGAGTACATCGGCCTATAAGTGTATTCACACCTTGAGCGGTGGGCCCGCTCATATTCCCGGGTTCTGTCTCCACAAAATCACCAACTCGCATTTGTCCGTCATATCCATTTACAATATTGTTTACATATGTTCTCGCACCATTTCCGCTTAACGCCAGAGCTCCGTAATTACCGTCATATCCATCGCCGCCACCTTCTTTTAAGGTATATTGCAGTCCGAACTCTAAAGTTTGCTTCTCAATAGCAAACGGTCTGACACCTTCATAAACACCTATTACGGGAGCGCACATTGCAACACCGGTAGCTTGAACATTTCCTTCATTATATCCCAGTATCCTCGCAAAGTAATAATTAACCTCACTATTCACTGTTACTCGTATTTTTGTATCCGAATCATATACCTCTACTTCAGCATCCAGAGGGTCAACTCCATTAGCTTGCAAGTAGCTTCTTGCAACAGCTTCTGCATTATCTATATCAAATATCAGCTCCTGAGCCCCGGCCAAAGCGGCTGCGTCAGCTGCATTACTAATGAAAGTTTTTTTATATACAATTCTCCCAAAATCAATTACCAAAGCGCAACTTCCCAAAAGCACTGCCAAACATAACGCAAAAATGATTATTGCTGAGCCACTCTCACTTTTAAGATTTTTAGATAAAATATACATTCTATCACCTTCATATTAATTCTACCATGAATGCATATTCATCTTAAATCAACCAAAATGACTATTATTTTAGATAGCTGGACCTATACTTTTATAGGTCTTTAGAAATATTCAGGCTTTTTATATAAACGCCTTATGGTATACTTTCTTTCCTTTACGTATTTTAACACCATTTTTTAATTGCTCTGCTGTAATAGCGAAATCAATTTTATTAACCTTAGAATCATCTATGAACAGCCCACCCTGCTGAATCAAGCGTCTGGCTTCGCTCTTTGAAGCTACTATACCACATTCAACTATCATGTCCATTACACCAATTGTATTGTCAGTTAATAATTCTGCCTTGATCTCGGTAGATGGCATATTGGCATCATCACTACCACCTTCGAAGAGAGCATGAGATGAATTCTTAGCCTTCGTAGCTTCTTCTTCACCATGAATAAGCTTAGTCAACTCATATGCTAAAATTTCCTTAGCCTCATTTAACTGACTACCTTCCCACTTATCCATTTCATTAATTTGTTCAAGGGGCAAGAAGGTAAGCATACGCAAGCACTTCAAAACATCTGTGTCGTCAACATTTCTCCAATATTGGTAAAATTCGAATGGTGAGGTTTTGTTAGGATCAAGCCAAACTGCTCCTTTTGCAGTTTTTCCCATTTTTTTACCTTCGGAATTCATTAATAATGTAATAGTCATTGCAAAAGAATCCTTGCCCAAAATACGACGTATCAGCTCTCGACCGGCCAGCATATTAGACCACTGATCATCACCGCCAAATTGCATATTACAGCCGTTATTCTGAAACAGATAAAAAAAGTCATAGGCCTGCATGATCATATAATTCAATTCCAGGAAGGACAGACCCTTTTCCATTCGCTGCTTATAGCATTCAGCACGCAGCATATTATTAACAGAAAAATGTGCCCCAACCTCGCGTAACACGTCTACATAATTCAGCTTTAAGAGCCAATCCTCGTTATTAACCATGATTGCCTTATCTTCACCGAATTCAATAAACCTTTCCATTTGATTCTTAAAACAATCACTGTTATGTTGGATTATTTCAGGCGTCATCATAGAACGCATATCTGTTCTACCCGATGGATCTCCGATATATGCGGTACCACCACCTATAAGAACTACCGGCTTGTTTCCGGCCATCTGTAAACGCTTCATAAGGCATAAAGCCATAAAGTGTCCTACATGCAGGGAATCGGCCGTCGGGTCAAACCCAATATAAAATATGGCCTTACCATTATTAACAAGTTCTTTAATTTCTTCTTCATCGGTAACCTGGGCAATTAAACCGCGAGCAACCAGTTCATCATAAATTGTCATTACAACAACTCCTCTCAAATTAATTATATCAAAAACCCTCTGCTCCAAACGGAACAGAGGGCAATATTTGCGGTACCACCTCTGGCTTAGAAATTCCTCACAGAATTTCCCTCAATAAGTGCAAACACACTCATACGCTATATTGGGCGTACCCATCAAACCCTACTGTAAGTTCAGGTCGCAGCTCCGGGATGTATTCGTATCAGCACGTTTGCATCCTTTCACCAGTCGGATACTCTCTGAATAACGCTATACTAAACTACTTCTTCCCATCATAGCCTTACATAATTAAATTAACCAATTAAATTGATTTTAATAGATGTATCAAGAAAAGTAAAGACCTAAAACAATTTATATGTCTTTAGTTTATGGTTATTGGTGGTATATTACTTATGAGGATATCTTCCATTAGACTTAAATTAAAGCAACGGCTTTAATATAAATCTTCACATTAATTAATATCAATAGTAAGGAAAGGGGAATTACATGGATTACAGGGAGATTGGAAAAACCGGGCGTCAGAGCAGTATCATTGGTCTTGGCTGTGAGAATCTGGACGGCAAGCCATACGAACAGGTCGAAGAGACTATTAATGCGGCTTTAGAGCAAGGGATTAACATTTTTGATGTGTTTATGCCGGGCAGAGAAATACGGGAAAATATTGCAAAGGCGCTGGGTAATCGGCGTAAGGATGTAATGGTTCAGGGTCATATCGGCTCTACCGATATTGGTCAGCAATACGATATAAGCCGGGATATGCCGACAGTTCGGCGATATTTTGAGGATATACTGCGCATCTTTGGCGGATATATCGACTTTGGTATGATGTTTTTTATAGATTCGGAGGATGATTATAAGGGCGTATTCGAGACAGGCTTCGCCGATTATGTACAGAACTTAAAAAAAAATGGTGACATTGGTCACATCGGTTTTAGCTCACATAATCCCGAGATGGCCATGCGTGTCATCAATACAGGTCTTCCAGAAATGCTTCTTTTTAGTATCAATTTGGCATTTGATCTTTATCCTTCTGAAGCCTATGTACTCGATGAACTGGACCACGGACTTGATTCAACAGC
>CAYUZC010000041.1:0-11817 GCA_964449525.1 uncultured Ruminiclostridium sp. | reverse complement strand
GGTAATCTTAAAATGCTATATTTTTTATACTTGGAAACTCCCAGAATATAGCAACTCAAACCGGTAATACTTGCATGGGCAAAGGTTTCTATAACAACCAGTGCGGTAACATTGGTCAGCATAGCACCTCCGGAAGTAACAATGTTGTCAATGCTGGTCATAGTAGCAAATCCCAATCCTATCGCAGAACCGTAAATTATACCGTCAATTACTTCATCAAATTCCTTACTGGGATAGATGCTGTATCTTACCGTTAGAAGTTTTGTGGACTCTTGTATTATGGCTATCAATATAATACTGATTACTAAATTGCTGCCTATTGATTTAATACCGCTATTGCTACCGGAAAAAATAATAGTTACAATGGGCGTATATATAGCCTTCTGGACTAAGGCACCCAGTATCAAGGTTTTGAACACAAAGCTTTTCGGCTCTGGGTTGAGTCTATCCTGTTTATAAAAAATTGATAACCAGAGTAGTGGGGGTATTAGGGCAATTAATACCGAAATAACCTTTAGTAATGTTTTATTAAAATTAGGACTGATAGTATATTCAATAAGATATGCAATTAGTACAATTAATAATAGGCCGGCCATGGAGATGAAAGTAGAAAGCCATAAACCCAATTTTGTCTTGGAGTCTTTGATATTCATGATATTACCTCCGCGCTTCTATATAACTCTTTAATAAACAGAGTACTTTGCATCCGATTGATTTTTACTCCGTCTGATGCATAGAAATCGTTATCCATTGACGTAATTACGGTTTAAAACAGTTACGCCATCGGATAAGGCTCACAAGATTAATTTTAACATATACTGGATATGATGTCTATTAATAAAGTGTAAAAGAAAGGCCGAGGCATAACTCCGCATATTTTTTGTAATATGTATCATATAATGCTTTTAACCATTAAAACGGAGGTAATACATCCATTGCAAGCAATGTAATGTCATCCGCCGGTTTTTTATTTCCTACGAATTCTGTTACATCATTAATAATTGCCTCTGTCAGATGTCCTATTCCCCATTTATTATACTTTGAAATAACCGATTTCAGGCGTTTGACAGAATATTCATTATTATCTGAGTTGCGTGCATCAACAAGACCGTCAGTATATAAGAGTAGCTTATCTCCGGGAAAAAGGAGGATTTGACGATTAATGAATTTCGGTTTTAATAAATCCCCAAGCTTACAAATTGCAAATCCATCGTTATCCAGCTCTTGAACTGCACCATCAGGCCTTATTCTCAACGGAGTTGTGTTTAATCCCCCTGAAGCATATGAAAGTATACCTGTTTGTGTGTTAAAAACCCCATATATCATAACAATATACATATCATCATTAAAATTAGCAGAATTAAAGGAGTCATAAAGGTGTTTTAAGACCATTGACGGTATAGTCATACCTTCTCCTTCTGTTTCTTCCATTAGAGATTGCATCTTTTGATATGTGAAAATTGAGAGCATTGCGGCTGATACACCATGGCCCGACACATCTCCTACACAGATGCCAAAGCGGGTCTCATCAATTTTAAATACATTATAGAAATCACCGCTCAATTTCTCCGCAGGTACATATCCGGCTGAAAAAGTAACATATTCATTTTCAGGAAAACCTACTGGAAGCATGGATTGCTGCATTCCCCTGGCAATTTCCTGATCAGCCATGAGCTTTTCATACATGCCCCTCATTTCGATTGTACGGCTATCAACCAATTTATCCATCTTCAAAAGATATCCGTCAAGATCTTCTTTGGCCTTAGATAATTGAACATATGGCTGTCTTATACTCTCAATATAGAAAGCATAGAATAAAACCCCATAGGAAGCAGCCACATAAAAATAGCTCAAAGTACTATTCAAATCGTTATTCTGCTTCATGCCAATTAAAGCAATCTGGCTGAAAAACATTAGGATGAATCCACATGATAATATTTTTAAGACGAACTCATTTGTATCAATATATTCTCTAAGAGTAAAATAAAATATATAAATATATAGGAATGAAATTGCTACTAAAATCAATACACTCAATGTAGTCAGCCCGGTATTGTTAATCAAATATTCCGGTTTTATTAACGGGCTACTTATTATAATATAAGAGACTGCCACGATTACTGCTGTTATAGCGTATAAATATCTTCTTTTTATTACATGCTTATTCTTAAGCTTGAATGATGAAAGAAAACAAAAACAAATACCGTTAATTAGACGTATAATCAAACAATGTATGAAAACACATTTGGGGCTGTCTATATTCAAATAAGATGGAATATCCAATATTTGAATCCAGAATAATATACCTACGGTCAAAAAGGCAAATCCAACGATAAGCAATCGGTTTTCTCGTGTCTGAGGATATGTATAATAAGAGATTAAAAAAATAGAAAAAGAAACAATTAGTAAGAAAACATCAAGTATTCTATGACAGATATTATTTCCTACCAAGACTTGTGAGATGCTAAAGTAGCTGTCAGTAAGTTCGACTGCTAAATACAATAAAATACTAACTATAAGAGTAATAAATATCGGATAAAAACGTCCATTCGCATCAAATAATGATTTTCTTACTTTGGCGAAATTCATTTTCTGTCCTCCGGTAGACTTATCTTGCAGTAAATTTACAAATAATCTTAAGTAAAACCTAATAAATATAAATTACAGAATTTTCTATGCTTTATTTTATCACATTTTGTGGAATGAAGACAATATTTACTTTGTTTTTATCAGTATATAAGAAGAGCCATCTATATTTTTTTCGGTAAACTTTAGCTCGTAATTCTCAATAGGGTATTTATTATTCAATGCTTCTTCAGCTAATGCACCATAGTTTACAATAGAATCCCATCCTTTTACACTGGTGTTAATATTTGAGCTTATTATCTCTGAAATTTTAGAGAGCTTCCCAAGGTTCTTAAATGTCACATTTTGCGAAATAAAGGCTTTAATAAACCTGTTTTGATTATTCTTTCTGAATATATCTCCATAATTCTGAAATTCACCATTTTCGTCAAATCCCTGCCTGAATCTTACATAGCCTTCTGCATCAAATCCATTTAGGTGCTTGGTTCCCTTTTCTATATATATATTCAACTCTTGGTAGGGATCGTTGTATTCCATATGAACAGGAACATAGACAGTTACTCCGCCAAAATAATCAACTATATTTCTGAATCCTTTAACCTTTACATATGCATAGTCATCTATATAAATATCAAAAACCTCATAAATGACGTCCACAATGAAATCTACGTACGGCTTATTAAAACGACCAATATCCTTTTGATATTCAATAGTCTGCCCAATTGAAGGTGCAGCATTAATTCGATTCATACCCTTTTCTTTTAGATAAGAGGGCTGTACTTTTCGCAAAGAATCTATGACATAGTCGCTATAATCTATATAAATGTCCCGCGGCAAGCTGATAATATTTACCTTTTTAGATACCTTGTCAATATTAAGTATCATAATTGTATCAAAATTGAAGCCGGTAGGATCTGTTCCCAATAGCAGAATATTTGTGCTTTCGTGGCTTACAATGCTCTCAAAGTATTTTTGTTTATTGGTAAGATAAAAACCTTCATCTTCCTCCAAATCATCGTTAGGCACAATAACCTGTTCATTCGGATATGTTGGTGTCGGGGTGATTACATTAGGTTCTACAGGTTCCTCAATAGTGCCTGCTGAAAGGTTCTGCGATGCCATAATACTAAAAAACACGACAAATATTGTTGAAAAAAAAGCCATCGTTATCCTTGCTTTTTTAGACCTAAAAATCAAAATCACCCCCGAAACTGAAAACTATTTTTAGGATATCACGTTTTTAACTCAAATAATACATCATAAAATGTTAACTTCTTCATAATTCTAATGCTTTACAAGTGTTTGCAGCCTCTCTATAATTTTTTCGTACATATCAGTATATTTCTTTAACTTATCTTTTTCTCCGTCAATAACTGATGCAGGAGCTTTTGCTACAAACCCTTGGTTGGAAAGTTTTTTGTTTACTCTGTCCAATTCCAGCTCAAGATTTGCCTTTTCTTTTTCAAGCCTTTCTATTTCTTTTTCCATATCTATTAAATCTTCAAGAGGCATGAATATTTCAGCTCCGTTAACAACAACAGCCACGGCATCTTGCTCTATCCCCGACTTGTCTTTCTGGATAACAGCATCAGAAAGGCCAGCCAGTCTGCTGAAGGTGGCTTTTTCTCCTTGAATCAATTTCGCAATTTCCTGGTCCTTAATTACAAAAATTGCTTTTGCCTTTCTGCTCATTGGTACATTCATCTCAGCCCTTAAATTACGAATTCCCCTGACAACATCCATAATAAAAGACATCAGCCTTTCCTCTGTCGGATATAGTATATCCTCTGAATATTCAGGCCATGATGATATCATGATGCTCTCATCATTAGTGTATAAATGGCTGTAAATTTCCTCAGTAATAAACGGCATAAAAGGATGTAAGAGTTTCATAGCATTTTTTAATATCTCGTTGAGCACAAACATAGCTTCTAAGCGATCATCTGCCTCACGATCATATAATCTAGGTTTTACGATTTCTATATACCAATCACAGAATTCTTCCCATATAAACTCATAAATTTTCTGAAGACCGATACCCAGCTCAAACTTCTCAAGGTTTTCGGTAACCTCTCTGGCCACGGTATTCATGCGACTCAGTATCCATTTGTCACCAACCGTAAACTTACTTCTATCTACTTTTCCAAAATCAATATCACTATCAAAATTCATCATGACAAAGCGGAAAGCGTTCCAAATCTTATTGGCAAAGTTTCTGCTGGCCTCCAATTTTTCCTCGGAGAAACGCATATCATTTCCGGGTGAAGTTCCTATTGTTAACGCATAGCGAAGCGCATCGGTACCATATTTATCAATTACTTCAAGAGGATCAATTCCGTTTCCTAAGGATTTTGACATCTTCCTGCCCTGAGAGTCCCTTACAAGGCCATGAATAAGAACATGCTTAAAGGGCTCTGTTCCCATTTGTTCAATCCCGGAAAAGATCATACGGGCAACCCAGAAGAATATAATATCATAGCCGGTAACCAGTACACTTGTCGGGTAGAAATATTTTAAATCAGGAGTCTTTTCAGGCCAGCCAAGGGTAGAAAACGGCCAAAGCGCTGAGGAGAACCATGTATCAAGAACATCTTCATCCTGCCTGATATTTGTTGACCCACACTTCGCACATTTCTCGGGAGCTGTTCGTGCAACAATCGTCTCACCACAATCGGCGCAGTAGTACGCCGGAATTCTATGGCCCCACCAAAGTTGACGAGATATGCACCAATCCTGAATATTCTCCATCCAGTTATAATAAATCTTGGAGAACCGCTCCGGTACAAACTTAACTGTTCCGTTTCTGACTGCCTCAATTGCAGGTTCTGCCAAAGGCTTCATCTTCACAAACCACTGCCATGATACTCTGGGCTCTATAACAGTTGAGCAGCGATAGCATTCTCCTACATTGTGTTTATGTGGCTTAACTTGAACAAGTAAATCCAGACTTTTAAGGTCTTCTACAACTTGCTTACGAGCTTCATAACGATCCAGCCCCGTATATTTTCCACCGTTTTTATTTATTGTAGCATCTTCATTTAGTATATTTATTATCTCCAGATTGTGCCTCAGACCTACTTCAAAGTCATTAGGATCATGGGCAGGCGTAATTTTTACTACACCGGTACCAAAATCGCGTTCAACATAGGTGTCGGCAATAACCGGGATTTCACGATTCATGAGCGGCAGCATGACAGTTTTGCCTATGAGGTGTTTGTATCGTTCATCCTCAGGATGAACGGCCAAAGCAGTATCGCCCAGCATTGTTTCAGGACGTGTTGTGGCAATCTCTAAAAATTCATCAGTTCCCAAAATCGGATACCTGATATGCCAAAAGCTACCGTCATGCTCTTCATATTCAACCTCAGCGTCAGATATCGAGGTGCCACAAGCAGGACACCAGTTGATTATTCTTTCGCCTCTATAGATAAGACCTTTTTCATAAAGGCGTACGAATACTTCCTTGACAGCTTCGGATAAACCTTCGTCCATGGTGAAACGTTCTCTTTCCCAGTCACATGAGCTGCCTAATTTTTTAAGTTGCTCAACAATTCTGCCACCATATTGAGCTTTCCATTCCCATGCTTTTTCCAAAAAGGCATCTCTTCCGATTTTTTCTTTTGTTATACCTTCTTTGGCCATCTTCTCAACGATTTTAGCCTCTGTGGCAATACTTGCGTGGTCTGTTCCCGGAAGCCAAAGAGCACTATAACCTTGCATACGCTTCATACGAATTAATATGTCCTGCATGGTATTATCAAGTGCATGACCCATATGCAGCTGCCCGGTAATGTTCGGAGGCGGAATCACAATTGTGAAGGGCTCCTTTTCCGGGTCAACCTTTGCATGAAAATAATCCTTTTCCATCCATTCACTATATAGCTTATCCTCTACCATTTGGGGATCATATACTTTTTCTATTTCTTTATTACTCATGTTGTACTTCCTTTCTAGGTTAGAAAATCATTATTTCAATAGTTTTGATTTATACTAATATCATCTAAACGCATATAAGATCAAGAATACACCGGGCAACAAAATAAACATGCCAACAACCTTGACTCTTGCGATAGCCTTGGTCAACCTATACCGTTCATATTCTTCAGCTGTAAATTCTTCCGCTTCTTTTGCATTTATTTTCTCCACAAGGTTCATACGCCTGACAATTAGCTTTGCTCCATAATTTGTTAAGGCGCCTATTAATATTAAAGTTATCGCAATAATCTTTAGTGCTGTCATAACTCGTCCTTTCAAACAAAAAGCCTTCATCCAAATATCATTGGACGAAAGCTAACCTCCGCGGTACCACCAAAATTCCCTAACGGGCTCTTACTAAGAAGATAACGGCTCTTAACCGGTATAACCTACTTTCAGTTCAGATATACACGCTCGGGAGCGACTTCGACAGTGATTCTCCATGGAAATGCTTGCAGCCTTGAGGCATTTCCTCTCTGTTTGGTTTTTCTGTCTACTACTCTCCGTCATTGCAAAGACATATATTTATGATATTAAAATATGACTGTCGAATTGTCAAGATGGCTTGTAAAATAAGTTATATCTCCAATGGTGGCAAAATTCTGGTTATACTGGTTGGAATACTGCCTAATTTTGTCCAATCAATATATCTTACATAGCTACTCCAACCATCGTAAATTTGTATTAAAACCTTATCTCTTAAACCTTTTTTAGAATAAATCTTATAGCCAATAACACTGACAGTATGGTTTTTATAATCACCAAAAGCAATATTTAATAGTAAAGGATTAGATTTGTCTATGCTGTTTTTAATAGTTTTAAGCTTACTAAAATAATCGTTGCATCCATCGCCTTTTGTGTAATTAAATGCTTTCCATGTATCTTTAACAATGTCATCAATCACCCAAGGAGTATAGATAAACAAATCTCTCATAACTCCTGTTTTAATTGGGTCATAACCATATTTAACACCTATATTTTTAACAGTTTTATATATTTCAATTGCATCAGTTGGTATATTAGTATAACCAATATTATTATAGTATTTCATAACCCTTGTAATTGAAGCTAATACACAATTGTTAGAATCGGTTTCAAATGACGCCTGTGTAAAGTTTTCAACTTTTAGAATCGTAGCCGTTTCAGATTCAATCCAGCTTTGACCATATTTCCATTTAACATATCTTTCAGGGTCTTCAATTCCTCCATAGCCTTTAAAATCACAACTTTGACCATTTTTTTTCAGATTTTTGTTCTCCATAAATTGCTCTTCCGTTCTTATTTATGTCATATCTCATCACAAATTAATCATAAAAAAAGTCAGCCTGCCGTTGCCGTGATATGTAGAGACAAGCTGATATTTTATCTTTAAATGATTATTTGAAGAAAACATTCATATTGCTTTTATTAATTTCATATGTACCCGTATCTTCATAATTGGGGATGTTTTTACCACTGCAAGCTTCATGAAGCCTTCTGACCGACAGTTCACCCCAGAGTCTTTGACGTTGTGCCATTACGTAGAGATATCCATCCTCCATAGGCTTCTTAGAATCTTCAGTTTTATCAAATACAACACAAAGTGGCGTTATTCCCAAATCTTCCTTAAGTTTACGTGCGAAGAAGCTTCCCATTGCATCCATACAAACAAAGCAGTTAAAATCGGGGTTTTCCTGTATGGTTTTCTTAAGACTTTTCCACCGATCTTCTACGTCTGGCTGTTCTGTTGCCTTAAAATATAACACTTTCATATCCTGACTATTTTCAATGGCTTCCATAAAGCCTTCCATTCGATCTTTCATATTCTGGTTATTGTTAGATAAGGTTCCAATGATCCTTCCCTTTCCGTTAAGCTTCTTTAAAACTAGCTCACCAAGAGTTTTCCCTGCATTATAATTGTCGGTTCCGATAAAGCCATCCTTTTCCACCCCTGAAATATCGGTATCAAAGCAAACAATTTTTACACCCTTTCTGTTTGCCTTTTCCAATGCTCCTCTTACTTCAGGACTCTCTATCGGTCCTATACCTATACCAGAGACATCCGCTTCTATCACTTCCTCAATAAACTTGGCCTGTTCTGCGGGATCTCCGGATTTGGAGACACGCCACAAAACATTTACGCCAAGCTTGGTTGCAGCATCCATGGCTCCTTCCTTAGTATCTTGGAAGAATGGTATGTCAATACAAGGAATAACAGCATAGGAACTTCTCTTGGCTACAGTTTTATTAAACATGAATTTATTAATAGCATTTTCTAAATTAACGACTACAGAATCAAAGCTTTCAGAAAGCTGAACAAGTATTTCTGAGGAATTCATCTGTGAGAACATCAAAGAGGTAATTTCCTGAGTAGATGCAGCTGTTTCTTGGGCTACTGATGCGATATTAGTAATGGAATCAGAAAGTGTATGTTTAAACTCATTAAGAATATTTAATCCCTTTTTTACTTCAATAAGCTGAGTAAACAATTCATCAACTGCATTTGTTATACCTAAAAATGCTTCATTTGTTTTATTTACAGATTGGGTTTGAGCGTCTATTGTTGTTGTTGTCAATGCAATTGTTTCGGTCGTTATATCAATTTGATCTTGAACTCCCCGAATAATTCTGTCGATTTCTGTACTGGATGAATAGCTTTGTAATGCCAGCTTCTTTATTTCATCAGCAACAACACCAAAGCCTTTGCCCATCTCTCCTGCTCTTGCCGCTTCAATTGAGGCATTTAGAGACAATAGGTTTGTCTGACTTGAAATGCCCGATATAACCGCAGTTATCTGACTGATGTTATTGGTCATTTCATTAAGTTCGCTCATTTTTTGATTTATGTCGTCCATATTCTTTCCAGTCAGCTCGCTCTTTTCAAGTAAATCAATAATATTTGACATACCAAATTCAGCCATTTCCTTGGTGATATCAGCCTTTTTAGTCATTAACTCGGCAGATTTGACAACCTCCTCAAATTTATTAACCATTTCCGCTGTAACCCTTGAACCTTCTTCAGCGTCTTCCGCCTGCTCACCGGCGCCCTTTGAAACTGAATCAGCCACTTGGGCTATTTGATTAGAAATATCTGATGCCTCTTTTGATGTGGTTTTTACTGCATATACGAGATGTTTTACTTCCTTAGTTGAAGAATCTACATCGGTTAGAACCTGGCTAAAACGCTTAATTAATGCATCGCCTTCTTTTTCTAGGGGAGTACTTCCCTTAATTTCTGCTTGAAGGTTACCCTCTTTAGCTTTTTTAAATGCTGCAATCAAAGTCCGGTTACTATTTGATTTTTTTGTAGAAATCAAATACTGAAGCACAATACCTACAAATGCAAGAACACACGCTATTATAATGAACAACTGCATATTCGCATTTTGAGTAAAATATGCAATTGTCACTAATAAAATAGGAAGAACCGCCGTTAACAGGTGTATCAAAAAAATAGAAACCCCAACTGATTTTTTCTTATTCATGATATATCTCCTTTGAATAAACAACATGTTATTGCAATTTAAAAATATGTGAATTTTTATAATGCTTATCTCTGATGTGTCGTGCAGATTATAAGACTAGCTAATATAATAATACCATTTAATTTGTATTATAAACATTCTAATCCTTTGATTAATTACATCCTCGATAGAATTTGACGTTCAAAAAGTATACTATTTATCTTTTTTATGTTAGAATTATCTTCAGCTTAGTATTTATTGCTTAGATTATTCAAGAATTAAGGAGGTGAAAATATGTTAATAGATGATTTTGTCAATATTCCTATTCCAAAGCAGAAGCGAATTGCTCTTATTGCTCATGACCATAAAAAACAGGATTTGGTGAATTGGATTAATGAAAATATCACTGTGTTGCAAAAGCATTTTCTTTGTGGTACAGGCACAACTGCCAGGTTGATTGCAGAGGAAACAGAGCTTCCTGTACGAGCTTATAACAGTGGCCCTTTGGGAGGAGATCTCCAAATCGGTTCACGTATTGTTGAAGGCGCAATAGATATGGTTATCTTTTTCTGGGATCCTCTTGAGGCTCAACCTCATGACCCTGATGTTAAGGCTTTGCTTAGAATTGCGGCTGTATATGATATACCAATTGCCAACAACCGTGCCACCGCAGACTTCTTACTGAAATCTTCACTTATGGATGTCGAATATAACCGTAGAATTATCAACTATAACAAGAAAGTCCAAGAAAGACTCAAAGAACTTCAAGAAAAACAAAATGGTTGACAGGATCGTACTTAATCCCTTGTCAGCCATTTTTTATTTCATAACCAAATCATATATTCGTTCTGCATCATTTTTTACATCTATTTTTCTTTAACATATTCCACATATCTGAACTGTACTTCTGCACGGCTCTCTTGCCATTCTCCAATATCAGTTTTCAACCAGTTGATATTCTCCTCTAAATTGATTAGATATGTATCTGCATCATATTCTTCATCTATTTGAGTTATAAGGGCTGATTCACAATATGGTAGAAGTTGCTTGTAAATTGTTGCGCCTCCACAAACAAAAACCTTATTATCAATTTCTTCAATCGTCCTAAACAATTCATCGACACTGTGTACAATTATCGCCCCTTCACAGGAGTAATCCTCACTCCTAGTGAGAACAATATTGACACGGTCCGGCAATGGTTTTTTGTCTTTAAATGACTCCAGTGTTTTTCTACCAACAACAATAGCATTGCCCCTTGTAAGCTCCGAGAAACGTTTTAAATCCTCCGGTATTCTTTTCAAAAGCTTATTGTCCTTGCCTAAACCCCATTTTTTGTCTGCTGAGGCAATTAGAATAAGATCATTGCGCATAGCTTTCCTCCTCATAATTAAACAGCAACAGGAATTTTCTTTATCTGCGGCCCCGTTTGATAATCTTCCAATGCAAAGTCATCCACCTTGAAATCATAAAAATTCTTTATTTCCTTGTTTATTATTAGCTTAGGCGCCTTTTTCGTCTCTCTGCTAATAAGCTCTCTTACCAATGACTCATGACGATCATAAATATGAGCATCGGCAATAACATGAACCAGTTCCCCTGCCTCGAATCCGGTTACTTGAGCAAGCATATGCAATAAAACAGAATATTGGACCACGTTCCAGTTATTCGCAACTAAAACATCCTGTGATCTCTGATTAAGAATTCCATTGAGCTTGTTTCCGGTCACATTAAAGGTCATGCTGTAGGCACAGGGATAAAGATTCATCTCGTGTAAATCCTCATGATTATAAATATTAGTCATAATTCTTCGGCT
>CAYUZC010000040.1:0-11826 GCA_964449525.1 uncultured Ruminiclostridium sp. | reverse complement strand
AATAATTGATTTATTTGATGAGACCGGCAAATTCTTATTCTGTCTTGACATATCCATATCCTCCTAATTTTCCATTGTTGCCAAATGCATGATTTTTTCCTGGGATGCCTCTTCAATTTTGAGTTCCCCACTCTTACGCCCTTCGCACATAACAACAATCCGGTCACTCATCCTAAGCACCTCAGGTAATTCTGATGAAATCATTATTATCGATTTACCTTCTTTAACAAGCTCATTCATTAATTTGTAAATATCGCTTTTGGCACCAACATCAATTCCTCTGGTTGGCTCATCAAAAATCAAAATGTCACAATTTCTCACAAGCCATTTCGTTAAAACAACCTTTTGCTGATTTCCGCCGGAAAGGTCAACTACCAGTTGATCAACACCGGGCGTTTTGATTGCAAGAGATTCAACATATTTTGCTGTTTCATTGTTTTCCTTCTTTTTGTTGATGAAAAGACCTTTCATAAAATTATCAAGATAAGCCATCGTTGAGTTTTCCGCAACATCACGTTGTACTACAATACCATAACGTTTTCTGTCTTCTGAAAGGTATCCGATACCATGTTTAACAGCATCACGAGGACTATTTATATCAACTTTAGCCCCATCGATATAAATATCTCCGCTCTCCTTGGGATCCGCGCCGAAAATAGCTCTTGCAGTCTCTGTTCTACCTGCACCCATAAGACCCGAAAATCCAAGTATTTCACCTTTATACAATTCAAAACTGACATCCTGCACAAGTCTTCCTGCATTGAGATTTTCAACCTTTAATACTACCGGTGCATCTTTTGCAACCTTGCTCTCTGTTTTGGGTTCTTCATAAATAACACGCCCAACCATCATGTTAATGATGTCGTCTTTAGTTGAATCCTTTGAGATTAAGGTCCCTACATATGCACCATCACGCATTACGCTTACACGATCTGTAATGATCTTAACCTCGTCCATTCTATGTGTAATATAGATAATACCGATATCTTTTGTCTTTAAATCCCTGATTATCTCGAATAATTCATCAACCTCTGTCTCTGTAAGGGCGGCTGAAGGCTCATCAAATACGATGATTTTTGCCTCATGTGAAATTGCCTTTGCTATTTCACACATCTGCTGCTTACCAACAGTAAGGTTACTCATTTTCTCGGTAGGATCAATATCGATATGTAGACGCTTAAAAAGCTTAGCTGACTCAACATTCATTCGGGCATCATCAATCTTTTTGCCTTTCATATACTCACGGCCGATAAAAATATTCTGAGCCACTGTCAAATGGCCAAGCATGTTCAATTCCTGGTGTACAATTACTATACCGGCCTTCTGAGCTTCACGTGGATTGGTAAATTCAACTACTTTTCCGTCATATGTAATAGTACCGCGATCTTTTTTATATATTCCGGTCAATACCTTCATCAATGTAGATTTTCCGGCACCGTTTTCACCCATCAATGCATGTACTTCTCCTCTAGATAATTCGAAGTTAACATTGTCGAGTGCATGTACACCCGGAAACGTTTTGTCAATACCTTCCATTGTTAATATAATATCACCCATTTTTTACATTTACCCCTTTACTGCTAAATGTGCTTATGAAAGAAATATTAGTTTTTCCTTCTTCTGGACATTACATCTAAATATACTGCGACGATTACTATGATACCTGTAATGACAAGTTGATAATTCTTGTTAAGGCCGATTGCGAGAATCCCTTCTTGCAAGATTGAAATTATCATTACACCAATGAACGTTCCGCTAATAGATGCAAGACCACCGGCCATTGAGGTTCCCCCCATAACACAGCCGGCAATGGCTTCGTTATTATATTGGTCACCATAACCGGGCTGTACAGTTGTATACGCTGCAACAAAAAATATTGCCGCGATTCCCGCCAATGAACCACAAATAACATAAGCTGCCATCTGCCATTTTCTTACGTTAACGCCCGAAAGCCTTACTGCTTCCTTATTACTGCCTAAGCTGAGAAAGTATCTTCCCATTTTCGTCTTGTTCAGAACAATAGAGCAGATAATTGCAGTGAAAAGTAAAATAAACAGTCCAATAGGAAGATATGTATTACCAAATCTAATTTTAATTAAATTTCTGTACCAGCCATTTTCCTGTACCAACTGCGGCCAACTAACCGACTGAGCTTTTGTAAATACAGATGCAATACCTTTACTGATTTGCATGATGGCCATTGATGTAATAAAGGAAGGGACATTCTTATATGCTACAAGATACCCATTTAAAAAGCCATACAGCATTCCAATCACGACACTTGCGATTAAGCATATCCAGAGTGGCCAGTTATAATGTGTTAAAAGGTAACCTGACATAATTGCCGCACAGAACATAACGGGTCCAATTGAAAAATCAATACCACCGGTAGCAATAACGAAAGTAACGCCTAATGCTAAAAAGCCAAGAAAATACGCATAATTCATCGCACTCAATAATCTGTTGTAGCTTACAAAATTTTTAGCGAATAATGCGAAAAAACCATACATGACTAATAAGACCAAGCACAGGACGATTCGATTAAAACCTAATTTCTTTACTAATGGGTTTTGTTTAATCTGATACACGTTTTCCCTCCTGTATTTGTGTTGTAAGAATGCTTCAATTAAATTTACACACTTATCTAATGTATTGAAAATTTAATATCCTACTATGAATCTTAAGGGATACTAATATTAATTTAAATGTGAAATCTTATAAAGAAATATCGAAATCTTATAAAGAAGGATAAGACATGAATAATTTTCATAAAATCATAAAAAGATACGCCTGACGATATCAGGAATATTTTATTTCATTGATTTCTGTATTTAATGTATTATAGCAAAAGGATATAGTGAGTCTCAATTTTATATTCAGATATTCTCCCTGATTTTGATTTCATGATTAGTGTAGTACCTGTCATCTTTCGGCGTTATATTAAATACAAGATAATCAAAAAGTATGCTTAAGGGTTTTGAACCTTGCACATGAGGTTGCTGAGTTATTGTAGCGTCGATTGTCCCATCTTCCACCAGCATTTTTGTAGTGGGGACACAATCGTAGCTAATAATTTTAAGCGTTTTATCTAAATTTACTGATTTAACAGCCCGACAAGCGCCATATACTCCTGCTGATGCCAGAAATATCGCGTTAATATCAGGATGTTTTTCAAGTAAAGATTTAGTAACTTCAAAGCTTAAAAAATCGTCATCATAATTTTCAACTATAGCTGCTATATTAATATCGCGACAATAGTCTTCAAGGGCCTTTTTAAATCCGTTTACCCTCTCGGAATGACATAGAATATCCATGGAACCGACTACAATACCCACATTTGCTTTGCCACCGGTGAAAAGTCTCAAAAGTCCGCCGGCTGTTTTTCCGCTTTCGAGATAATTGCTCCCGACATACGCAAGCCGTCCGGAATTCTCTATATCTGTATTGACGGTGATAACAGGAATACTTTTTTCTGAAAGCTCTTTGATTTTTTCTGCAACATCAGGGTGATTAATTGGTGTAATTGCAAGGCCGTTTATTCCCGAATCGACAAGCTGATCAATCAATTTTACTTGATTTGATGGATTTCTGAACTCAGAAAAACGGGTATCCACAGAAACACCGTATTCTCTAAGGTCTTTTGATTTGATTTCAATACCTGCAACCACATCATCGAAAAACGGATTATCATTTGTGCTACCAAATAAAATATATCCGAGCTTAATATTTTTCTTTTTGCTTGCCAATGTTTTACCCAGCTTATTAGGGGTATATTTTAATAAAGTGGCTATTTCACGAACTTTTGTCGCGGTTTGGGGATTTACGGTTCCGCGGTTATTTAAAACTCGGTCAACAGTTCCCCGGGAGACACCAGCTAAATTCGCTATTTGTTTAATTGTAACCATATTCCCCTCCTGTTTGAGAATATCACGCAAAAAGTAATTTTGTCAACCGTGCACGGTTACAATAAAAGCAAATATTTTAGGGTAATAAATCTAATATTTATTTCCTCTAATTTAGTGGTATTTCATATTATAATCGTTGACAACAACAAAGTGAGGGGTTAAAATAATTGTATACCGTGCACGTGCACAGTAAATATAATTATATTATTGAAGGAGTGGGATTATGGCAGAAATATTTAAAAACCTTCCAAAGGTCAGGTATGAAGGGGCAAAGAGCACAAACCCGTTAGCATTTAAATACTATGATCCTGACCGTATAGTTCTGGGAAAACCAATGAAAGAGCACCTACCGTTTGCAATGGCGTGGTGGCATAATATTTGCGCAACCGGTGCAGACATGTTCGGAGTAGGAACGGCAGATAAAAGCTTTGGAGCAACTAAGGGAACTATGGAACATGCTAGAGCTAAGGTTGACGCAGGCTTTGAGTTTATGGAAAAGCTTGGTGTTGAATATTTTTGCTTCCATGATGTAGATCTTGTTCCCGAGGCAGACACTATTGAAGAAACCAATAAACGTCTTGATGAAATAACCGACTATATTAAGGAGAAAATGGCCGTTTCAGGTAAGAAGCTTCTGTGGGGAACAGCCAATATGTTCTCTAATCCAAGGTTTATGAACGGTGCCGGAAGTACAAATTCCGCCGACGTATTTTGCTTTGCTGCAGCCCAGATAAAAAAAGCTCTTGATATTACAGTAAAACTAGGTGGTAAAGGCTACGTTTTCTGGGGTGGTCGTGAGGGATATGAGTTTTTACTCAATACCGATATGAAGTTTGAACAGGAAAACATCGCAAAACTAATGCACATGGCAGTTGATTATGGCCGCAGTATTGGTTTCACAGGCGATTTTTATATTGAACCAAAACCTAAGGAACCTATGAAGCATCAATATGATTTCGATGCAGCCACAGCAATAGGATTTTTACGCCAGTATGGGCTTGATAAGGACTTTAAAATGAACATAGAAGCCAACCATGCAACATTGGCGGGGCATACATTCCAGCATGATTTACGTGTATCGGCCATTAATGGCATGTTAGGAAGTGTCGATGCCAATCAGGGCGATTATCTTCTGGGCTGGGATACCGACCAATTCCCCTCAAATGTATATGAAACAACTATGTGCATGTATGAGATTCTTAAGGCCGGCGGTTTGAAAAACGGTGGATTTAACTTTGATGCAAAAAATCGTCGTCCCAGTTATACTGCTGAGGATATGTTTCATGCTTACATCCTGGGAATGGACTCATTTGCTCTTGGCTTGATAAAAGCCGCAGCAATTATTGAGGACGGCAGGATCGATAGTTTTGTAAAAGAAAGATACTCTTCATTTGAAAGTGGAATTGGTGCTAAAATCAGAGCAGGGGAAACAAACCTTGCCGAGCTTGCTGATTATGCAGCTATAATGGGAGCGCCTGCTCTGCCTGGAAGCGGTAAACAGGAATACCTTGAAAGTGTTTTAAATAGTATTCTTTTTAGTTGATTTTCCATTATGGGTAGAAAACCTTAAGGTATTGAAGCTAAAAAGATTGTGAGGTAATTTCTATGAAATATCTGTTAGGAATCGATCTGGGGACCAGCGGTACAAAAACAGTTTTATTTACTCAGGAAGGAAAGCCTGTTGCGTCTGCTACTATAGAATACCCTATGATTCAGCCACAAAACGGTTGGGCAGAACAGCATCCGGATGATTGGTGGAAGGCTGCAAGAGATACTGTCTCGCAGGTGATGAAGGAAAGTGGCATAAATTCTGAGGAAATTGCCGGCATAGGCATATCCGGTCAAATGCATGGCCTTGTGATGTTAGACATAAATGGAAAAGTTCTTCGCCCTGCTATTTTATGGTGTGACGGACGAACAACCGAAGAATGCAAGGAAATAACCGAGACCATTGGAAAGCAGCGACTTATTGAGATTAATGCAAATCCTGCATTGCCAGGGTTTACTGCGGGGAAAATTCTTTGGGTGCGCAAGCATGAGCCTGAGATCTGGGCACAATGTGCACAGATTATGCTACCTAAAGATTATGTGCGGTATAAGCTGACCGGTGTTTATGCTACTGAAGTTTCTGATGCTTCCGGGACTAACCTGCTGGATGTTACTAACCGATGCTGGAGTCATGAAATCCTTGAGAAGTTAAACATAGATAAATCCATCCTGCCTAAAATGTATGAAAGTTGCGATGTGACGGGATATGTAACCGAAGAAGCTGCTAATGTCACTGGGCTTAATAAAGGGACTATAGTAGTCGGAGGGGCAGGAGATAATGCCGCAGCAGCCATTGGTACGGGAATCGTAAAATCAGGAAGGGCATTTATAAGCATCGGCACATCCGGTGTAATATTTGCTCATTCAGATAAAGTAACTATAGATCCAGCCGGTCGTGTTCACACCTTTTGCGCAGCGGTACCGGGCGCATGGACCGTAATGAGCTGTACTCTTGCGGCAGGACTTAGCCTAAAATGGTACCGGGATAATTTCTGTGAGGCCGAAATCCGAAAAGCTGAGGCAGAAAATGTTGATCCCTATTATCTGATGGATAAAGAGGCAGAGAAGATACCTATTGGAGCTAATCGCCTTATTTATCTGCCCTACTTGATGGGTGAACGTAGCCCTATTCTGGATGAAAATTCACGAGGCGTATTTTTTGGACTTTCTGCCATTCATGGTAGATATGATATGCTTCGTGCCGTTATGGAAGGTGTAGTCTATTCCCAGCTAAATTGTCTGGAAGTACTCGGCGAGATGAAATGTCATCTCCAAGAGATAATTGCAACCGGCGGTGGCGGATCCAGTCCGCTTTGGCGTCAAATGCTTGCAGACACCTTCGGTTTTCCGGTAAAAACATCCATAAATAAAGAAGGGCCGGTTTTAGGTGTTGCTCTTCTTGCCGGTGTTGGTGCAGGCATTTACTCTTCTGTTGAGGAAGCTTGCGAAAGAGTTATTAAAATCAATCCTGCACAGCAGCCCGACATGGAGAACAATAAAAAATATAAAAAAGTTTATGAGATATATAAAGGCCTGTATGGTCAATTGAAACAAAGCTTCTCAAAGCTATCTGAACTATAAATTATAGCTTAGCGCTTACTATAGATGCCCTCCGCAAAACTGCAGAGGGCATCTATTTTTTACTACGAACTATTTAATCGTATTTTATCTCTATTTCGCAGAAGGCATAAAAGGCCTGATAGAAGCAGCTACGTTGCTGACCGGCATAGACTGCAGAATAATTCTTCCCGGTCCTGTTATGACAGTATTAAATACTCCTTCGCCACCAAACAGCATATTTTTAACTCCGGGAACAGTAGTGATTTCCATAGTACAACTCTCTGTCATTGCCGCAAGATAACCTGTGTCAATAATCATTTTTTGTCCTGCCTGAAGATCATATTCAACCGCGTGACCGTCTATTTCAATAAAGGCAATACCCTGTCCGGACAATTTTTGCATTATGAAACCTTCACCACCGAAGAATCCTGCTCCCAGCTTCTTCTGAAAATGGATTGATAGCTGTACGCTGTCTTCAGAAGCTAGAAACGCTGATTTTTGAACAATCATATTATTGCCCGGGGAAATCTGAAGGGCTCTAATGGAACCGGGAAAACTTGACGCAAAGGCTATCATGCCCTCTCCACCGACAGCTGTGTATCTGTTCTGGAAAAATGAGTCACCTGAAAACATCCTTCCCAAGGCTTTTCCAAATCCCCCATTAGTAGAGGTCTCCATTTTCATGTTAGGACTCATCCAACTCATGGAACCTCTTTCTGTAATAAGGGTTTCTCCTGCATTAACAAAACATGTAACAACCGGCAATGGCTCGCCTAGGATTTCATATTTCATAATTGGCCTCCTTCATTTAAGAAATCTTATAGTATCGTATAATAAATATGTTGCGGGAATAGTTATAGACTTAAAATAGCCATACGACACAGAATTTCCTTTATAAAATTACTATATACTAAAAATTACCAAACTGCAATAATAGCAAAAACAATCACATAGCTTTATTTTTGATACAAAAATATATTTAAGGGTAATAATATAACAATGATATTTAAAAATCAGAAGACAAATTTATAAGGAGGCGAAACGATATGGATATTATGTACAAAACCACTGCTATTTCGACAAAAGGAAGAGGCGGAAAAGTAGTAGTTGATAATAGTAAGTTGGAGTTTACAATGGCTCCGCCTGTGGAGTTAGGTGGAACACAGGAATCACAAAAAACCGGGGTTAATCCCGAACAGCTATTTGCTGCAGGCTATGCCGCATGCTTCGGAAGTGCTTTGCAACATGTGATAAGAGAAAGAAAGTTGCCAATTCCGACTCCGAGCGTTGAGGCAACGGTTGGTATAGGTAAAAATGAAAGCGGAGGCTTTAAATTAGCAGTAGATATTATTGCATTGATTACCGGATTAGATCAGGATGTGGCCGATTCGGTTATTAACGAAGCCCATTATGTTTGCCCGTATTCCAATGCAACCAGAGGGAATATTGATGTTAAGGTATCGGCCAAGATAATTTAGATGGTTGTACTTAATAGATTGATGTCTATTAATATAGTAAATAACAATACATTCAATTTGTAATTTGTTGCATATCTGGTAATCACGATTATAGATCAGATATGCAATTTCTTTATTATAGATTAAATTGTTTAGCATACTTTTTAGGAGAAATGTTAAAGGCCTTGGTAAAGCTACGTATAAAGTTTGAATAGTTGTTATACCCGCATTCATGGCACACATCTGATATGCTCAGGCCATCTTTCAACAACTCTTTTGATGTAATCAGCCTTTTTAGAGTTATATATTCGTGAAGCGTATATCCGGTATGTTTTTTAAACTCCCGTAGTAAGTGATATTTACTGGAATAAAACTTTGAGGACAGTGTATCCAGCGAAAGATCTGCAGAAAGATTTTGATTGATGTGATTGATTATTTCATTTATTTTAGTATTATAGGTGACGTCATCACCTATATCTACAAAATCAGTGTTTGTATAGGCCTTGTTTAGAAAAACTATAAGCTCGGTCAAATAAAGCTCTTTTAATATTTCAGCACCAAAGCTATCGTTAAACAATATTCTGTTTAGCTTCCCAAGAATTACTTTTATTATATTCAGAATCTCGGTACCGGGACGGAGCAAGTTATACTTATTCTTTATGGTAGACTCGAAGCACATATTTAAATCGGCGTTTGGAGTGCTGATTTTAGATATAAAAGCTGGATTAACCCAGATCACTATACGCTCATATAGAGCTCCGTGGTTGATTATGGGCTTGTGTAGTTCCTTGTTATTAATTAGTATGATATCCCATGGTTTTAAGGTGTATGATTTACCCTCGATTACATAGGTAACCTCACCGGATATAAAAAAATATATTTCAAAGAAATCATGCTTGTGATATTCGACTTCAAGAGGGCCATTGTCTTTGTTGTGGAAAAATTCAAAATTTTCGCTTAGCATATATTGCCTGTGTGTGAAAGTCTGTTTAAAAAGATTCACTGTATCACCTCTATGTACATTATAGCAATATTTGCAACAAAATCAACAATAATAGGAAAGAAAGATTCATAATTTAACAGTATAATGGAGATAATAAACTATCGAAATTACAATTAAAGGAGGATTTTGATTATGAGCAAAGCGGATATTGGTCTTATAGGCCTGGCGGTTATGGGTGAAAACCTTGTTATGAATATGGAGAGCAAAGGTTTTACGGTAGCTGTTTTTAATCGTAGTACAGAAAAAGTAACAAAATTTGTTGAAGGTAGAGCAAAAGGGAAAAATATAATTGGCGCCTATTCTATAGAAGAGCTTGTGGGTAATTTAAAGACTCCCAGAAAAGTTATGCTAATGGTAAAAGCAGGGAAACCTGTTGATGACTTTATTGATATGATTATCCCTTACCTTGAGAAAGGCGACATTATTATTGATGGCGGAAACTCACATTTTCCTGATACAATTCGACGCGCAAAGTATGTTGAAAGCAAGGGCTTGCTTTACATCGGAACAGGCGTTTCAGGTGGAGAAGAAGGTGCTTTTAAAGGACCAAGCATGATGCCGGGTGGGTCCGTTGATGCATGGCAGCATGTTAAGCCTATTTTTCAAGGCATATGTGCAAAGGTTGAAGATGGAACTCCCTGCTGTGATTGGGTTGGCAGTGACGGAGCGGGACATTTTGTAAAGATGGTTCACAACGGAATAGAGTATGGTGACATGCAGTTAATTTGCGAAGCATATCAGCTTATGAAGGATTATTTGGGCATGTCGGCTCAAGAAATGCATGAAGTTTTCAAAGAGTGGAATAAAGGAGATCTGGATAGCTATCTTATTGAAATAACTCGTGACATTCTGGCTTATAAAGATACTGACGGCGAACCAATAGTAGATAAAATTCTTGATACCGCGGGACAGAAGGGGACCGGAAAATGGACCTCAATAGCATCTCTGGATGAGGGAATCCCTCTTACCTTAATAGGTGAAGCAGTATACTCAAGATGCTTATCTGCAATAAAGGAAGAAAGGGTTGCGGCCTCGAAAATTTTGACCGGCCCAAAACCGAATTTCACTGGCGATAAGAAGGCATTTATTGCTGCGATTAAGGATGCTTTGTATGCTTCTAAAATAGTATCATACGCACAGGGTTATACATTGCTTCAGGCAGCTGCAAAAACATACAACTGGGATCTAAAATATGGTGAAATCGCTTTAATGTGGCGTGGAGGATGTATTATCAGATCGGCTTTCTTGGGCAAGATAAAAGAGGCCTTTGATAAGAATCCTACTTTAACTAATCTTTTACTGGATCCATTCTTTAAGGATAAAGTGGATGAGGCTCAAGCAAACTGGAGAAAGGTTGTGGCAGATGCCGTTATCAACGGACTTCCTGTTCCTGCTTTTGCTACAGCGTTGAACTATTACGATGGGTATAGATGTGAAAGACTTCCTGCTAATTTACTTCAGGCTCAAAGGGATTACTTCGGAGCACATACCTATGAAAGATTGGACAAGCCCCGCAAAGAATTCTTCCACACTAACTGGACCGGAGAAGGCGGATCAACCGCTGCATCAACCTATACAGTATAATATTACCCTTTATAGATAACATTGTATATAGAAGGATAGGTGAAAAAAATGAGTTATCAATTACCTTTTAATGTAGATTTAAAGAATAAAGTAGCAGTTGTTACAGGTGGCGGAGGAGTTCTTTGCAGTACCTTTGCCAAAACCTTAGCTCAGAATGGAGCAAAGGTTGCAGTTCTGGACTTGACAGAAGATAGAGCCTTGGCTGTGGCTGATGAAATAAATCAAGATGGTGGTACGGCAATAGGTTTAGGCGGAAATGTGCTTGAACTGGAAAGTATGAAAAATGCCAGAGATATTATATTAGAAAAGCTAGGTCCATGCGACATATTAATCAACGGAGCAGGCGGAAATAACCCTAAGGGCACCACAACAAAGGAATATTTGTTTAAAGAGGATTTGGAAGGCCAAAAGGATCTTGTAACATTTTTTGACCTGGACCCTAAGGGGATTGAGTTCGTTTTTAATTTGAACTTTTTAGGTACGCTTATTCCAACTCAGGCATTTGCCAAGGATATGATTGACAGGGAAGGAATCATAGTAAATATATCCTCTATGAATGCCTTTGTTCCTCTCACAAAGATACCGGCATACAGCGGAGCCAAGGCTGCAGTTTCGAACTTTACCCAATGGTTGGCAGTGCATTTTTCGAAGGTTGGAATTCGTGTAAATGCTATTGCACCGGGATTCTTCTCAACTGCACAGAATAAAGCCCTTCTGTTTAATCCTGACGGTTCCCCTACCGAGAGAACCACAAAGATTCTAAACATGA
>CAYUZC010000039.1:0-11911 GCA_964449525.1 uncultured Ruminiclostridium sp. | reverse complement strand
AAGACTGGCCGCAATCCCACGATTTGCTATTGTTTGGAGCTCTTCAATATTATAAACCAACCCTCCGCCCGTACCACCTAAGGTAAAGGCTGGACGGACTACCACCGGAAAACCAAGTTCCAGAGCTATTTCTTGTGCTTCTTCCACGCTATAAGCAGGCTTGCTTCTGGGCATTTCAATACCTAGTTTATTCATAGTTTCCTTGAAGGCTATACGGTCTTCACCGCGTTCAATAACATCAGCCTTTATACCGATTACTTCTACACTGTATTTTTTAAGGACTCCTGCTTTGGATAATTCAAGGCATAGATTTAACCCAGTCTGACCTCCAAAATTCGGGAGAAGCGCATCTGGACGTTCTTTTTGAATAATCTGAGTAAGGCGTTTCAAATTGAGAGGCTCAATATAGGTTGAGTCTGCAGTAGTCGGATCGGTCATAATAGTGGCCGGATTAGAATTTACAAGTACTATCTTGTAACCCAATTTTTTAAGAGCCTTACAGGCCTGAGTTCCTGAATAGTCAAATTCACTTGCCTGTCCGATTATTATAGGCCCTGAGCCAATTATCATAATTTTGTTAATATCAGTGCGCTTTGGCATGTTTTTTTGCTCCTTTAAGCTTAATTTGATTGGTGGAATACAAATCCTTGATTTTGTATTATTATACATCATATTCATGATTAAGAATACATTTTTTTCAATAAAAAATGAACATATTTCAAGCTTTTTTTGGTGAAGCTAATACAAATGATAAGGAGGAAAGTAAAAATGAAACCAAAACCTGATGATAGAAGCGATAATGCTAGAAAAATAAGGAATAATATTGATAATACCGTTGAAAATATCGAACTTGCAGAAGACATGATTAATAGCATTGATAATCAAAAAACTATACATGAACTGCAGGCAAAAAATGAAAAGAGAACAGAAGCTGTGGAAGGTATGCGTCAGGAATTAAAAGACGAAACCAGAAATCAATTCAAATAATGATTTAGCACATACAAAAAGCCGGAGTATTATTGCAATGATTGCAGAATATCTCCGGCTTTTCTAATATCAAATTCTCATAATGTAAAAATAAGAATAAATAAATGGATAATTTGGTCGTCTCAGTTGTAATGTGTCATTTCGCAAGATATAATATAGACTATTAGTATAGCTTTGCTTGTCGGTGAAGCCATCATATAATAGCTGTTAAAGCTTATTATGAATAAAACTGAATAGGAGAAGAGAAAATGAAGAGAAGATTAGTGTCTTTAATTTTAGTATTGCTATTTAGTCTCTCGGTATTTACCGGATGTGGGGCAGCAAAGGACGAAGGAGTTCTTAAGGTAGGAATGGAATGTGGTTATGCACCATTCAACTGGACTCAGATGGATGATTCCAATGGCGGAGTAAAAATTGAAGGCACTTCTGAATTTGCTGGCGGATATGATGTAGAGATTGCAAAGAAAATTGCAGAAGGTTTAGGAAGAGAATTGGTTATTGTCAAGACCGAGTGGCTTGGACTTACACCCGCAGTTAATTCTGGTAAAATTGATGCAATCATCGCCGGAATGTCTCCTACAGCCACGCGTTTATTAGAGGTTGACTTCTCTGATATTTATTATACATCTGATTTAGTCATGGTTGTAAAAAAAGGTGGAGCTTATCAAACCGCAACTTCAATTCAGGATTTTAAAAGCGCTAAAATTACAGCTCAGCTAAATACATTCCACTATACTGTTATTGATCAAATAGAAGGTGTTGATATGCAGACAGCTATGGATGACTTCCCGGCAATGCGAGTTGCTCTTGAATCGGGAATAATCGATGGATATGTCTCTGAAAAACCTGAAGGAGTAAGTGCCGAGGCTGCAAACAGTAATTTTAAAATGATCGAGTTTACAGACGGCTTTGAAACTTCTCCTGAAGACACAGCTATTGCAGTTGGACTTAAAAAGGATAGTAATTTAACCGTAAAAATTAATGAAATATTAAAAGGCATATCTGAAGACGAACGTATAAAGTTGATGGATAAAGCTATTATTAATCAACCTGCAGCTGAGTAATTAATAAATAAACCGGGTGCACGGCAGAGTGCATTCGGTTTTTTTATGCGGGAGGGAAAAATGAGTCTTGCAAAGATAGCAAAGATAATTGTTGATTACTGGCCTATGTTTCTTCGCGGAGCCGGTGTTACATTATATATTTCAATGATAGGTACCATTTTAGGTTCTATTATTGGTTTGATAGTAGGTGTAATACGTACAATACCAATGCCTGAAAGAGGAATCAAAAAAGGATTTTTAAAGGTTGTTAACGGTTTGCTTTCAGCATATATTGAGTTTTTCCGAGGAACACCAATGATGGTGCAGGCTATGGTAATTTATTATGGCTCAGCCGAAGCTTTTGGTGTAGGGATGGATAAATATGTTGCTGCAATCTTTATTGTGTCAATAAATACCGGTGCGTATATGTCAGAAATTGTGCGGGGCGGTATTGTTTCTGTTGATAAAGGGCAATTCGAGGCGGCGCATGCTCTGGGTATGAATCATTTTCAGACTATGATTAATGTAGTTATGCCCCAAGTAATTCGGAATATCTTGCCTGCCACCGGAAATGAATTTGTCATAAATATTAAGGATACATCTGTGTTAAACGTTATATCTCTTTCAGAGCTCTATTTTGCTACAAAGTCAATAGCAGGAAACACTTTTGTATTCTACCCACCCTTCTTTATAGCATGTATTCTTTATTTTGTAATGACATTTACTGTAACAAGGATACTCCGGTTTTTTGAAAGAAGAATTGACGGCCCGGAAAATTTCAATTTGATCGGCAATCAAATGCAAGTAGCTAGGCCGGAAGACATATTTCGCAGAAAGAAAACCGGTGGGGCAGGTCGGTCGTGATAAGGGGGGAAACTATGGATAATTTAATTGAAATTCAGCATCTGAGTAAGACCTTTGGAACAAATGAGGTGTTAAAGGATATTGATTTTTCTGTAAAAAAAGGCGAAGTGGTTTGTATAATAGGCTCTTCAGGGTCAGGTAAATCTACTCTGCTTAGATGTGTAAACTTGCTGGAAAAGCCAAGCGGTGGCCAAATTATCTATAAAGGCGAGAACATACTGGATGACAAGCATAATATATATGAGTATCGTACAAAATTGGGTATGGTTTTTCAGCAGTTTAACCTTTTTAATAACCATAATGTTCTGGGAAACTGTATTGTCGGCCAGATGAAGGTTATGAAACGTTCAAAGGAAGAAGCGACCAAGGTAGCAATGAAATATCTGCAGGTTGTAGGTATGGAACAATATATTAACGCAAAACCCAAGCAGCTATCTGGTGGGCAAAAACAGCGTGTGGCAATTGCAAGAGCTCTTTCTATGGAGCCGGATGTTATGCTTTTTGATGAGCCCACATCTGCCCTTGATCCTGAGATGGTAGGTGAAGTTCTTAAGGTTATGCGAGAGCTTGCAGAATTAGGACTTACTATGTTAATAGTGACTCATGAGATGGGTTTTGCCAAGGATGTGGCAGATAGGGTCGTATTTATGGACCAAGGAGTTATTGTTGAAGAAGGTAGACCTGAACATGTTTTAAATAATCCTGCGCAAGAGCGTACGAGAGAGTTCTTAAGTCGTACGCTGAATCAATTATAGCTTGGAATAAGGGATACAGCGCTATTGAACTAATTGAAATATAGGCTCCTCGTGTATACACGAGGAGCTTTTATTTGTCTATTATTTCTTTTATGTAATATTTTTCAAAATCGATAGTATTTTTATTCCATAATATGGGATAGCAGTCAAAAGGGATACTCAATAACTACCTTTGATGAATTGGATTCAACCAAAAAGGTTTTACTTAATTTTGATGTTGAATACGCAATGATAGGACCGTGGGAAATCAACTTAAAATAGAAGATACTTAACCCCACCGGATAATCGATGGGGTTTTGCTTTCTGCTAATTGACCTACTAATGGCCTTTGTGATATTTTGTATATTGTTGTATGGCACTGCAAAACTTAAAGCAGTATGTAGATTTGTCCGTACAAAAATAAATCGAGACTAGGAAGATTTATGATTTTATCTGCTGAGAAAATATCAAAAAGCTATAGTGAAAAAATACTGATAAATGAAATATCAATTGGAATCAATGAAGGCGATAAGATTGGTCTTATCGGCGTTAACGGCACAGGGAAAACAACTTTATTAAGAGTTCTTGCCGGAAACGAAAGCTATGATACGGGGAAAATAATCTATTCCAATGGTGTAAAAATAGAATTTTTACCTCAAAATCCTGACTTTGTTGATGGGAACACAATACTTGAACAGATTTTTAAGGGCAACTCGCCTGTTATGGAGCTGATTCGGGAATATGAAGAGGCTCTTGAAGTATTGAGAGAAAACCCAGATAATGAGCAGTATGCTAAAAAGTTAATAGGACTGACCCAGAGAATGGACAGCCTTGATGCATGGTCAATTGAGACTGAGGCCAAGAGCATTCTTACAAAACTTGGAGTTACAAATTTTAAAGCCGATGTGGGTAAACTATCCGGCGGGCAGAGAAAAAGAATTGCAATCGCAGGAGCCTTAATAACCCCTGCAGACTTACTGATTTTAGATGAACCAACCAACCATATTGATAATGATGCCGTAGACTGGCTTGAAAATTATCTTAATAAGCGAAGAGGTTCCTTGTTGATGGTGACCCATGACAGGTATCTTCTTGACAGGGTAGTAAACAGAATAATAGAGCTTGATGGGGGTAAGCTGTACAGCTATCAGGCAAATTACTCCAAGTATCTGGAGATGAAGGCAGAAAGAGAAGAACTTGCCGAAGCCTCTGAAAGAAAACGTCAAAGCCTTATAAGAAGAGAACTTGAATGGATAAGACGGGGAGCTCAAGCCCGCACAACCAAGCAGAAGGCAAGGATAGAAAGGTTTGAAAAGCTGACAGAACAGCAAGTGCATGATGAAAACTCGGAAATCGATATACAGGTGAGCTTTTCACGTCTGGGGAAAAAAATAATCGAAGTTGAGAATATAAGTAAAAGCTTCCCTATCGGGCAGATAATTAAGGGCTTTAGCTATAATCTACTACGAGACGATAGAATCGGAATTATCGGACCTAATGGCTTCGGTAAGTCAACCCTATTAAAAATTATGGCCGGAAGACTGGAACCTGATGAAGGCGTTGTTTCTATTGGTGAAACAGTTAAAATAGGGTACTTCTCTCAAGAGAATGATAATATGGAACAGAGAAATCTCAGAGTTATAGAATACATTAGGGAGCAGGCTGAAGCTGTAACCACCAACGAGGGTACTATTAGCGCATCCCAGATGCTGGAAAGATTTTTATTTCCTCAAAACGTCCAATGGACACCGATTTCAAAGCTCTCAGGAGGAGAAAAGCGGAGATTGCATCTTCTACGGATTCTCATGAAGGCTCCTAATGTTTTGATGTTGGACGAGCCAACAAATGATTTAGATATTCAGACTTTGACAGTTCTTGAGGAATACTTAGATGAGTTTCCCGGAGCGGTTATTGTTGTATCTCATGACCGGTATTTTCTGGATAAAGTTACAGACCATATTTTTTCCTTTGATGGAAATGGAGTAATTAAGCGGTACACAGGAAATTATAGCGACTATATTGAGATTGTTAAGGAAAGTCAAGAGTATCAAGAGAATTGTACAAAACATTCAGAAAATAAAGCCATTGAAAAGCCTGAAAGAAGAAAGGATAAGCCTCTGAAGTTTACTTTTAAGGAACAAAGAGAATTCGATCAGATAGATGGGTTAATAGCAGAACTTGAGGACGAAATTCAAAGGATTGAGAAAGAAATGGTTAGTGCTTCCAGTGATTTTATTAAGCTTCAGGAGCTTATAACCGAAAAAGAGCAGCTCGATATTAAGTTGGAGCATGCAATATCACGATGGGCTTATCTAAATGAACTTGAAGAAATAATTGAAAAGAACAAAAATAGTTGATTCACATAGAATATTCATTTTGGAGCAATTGACCTGTTTCAGTCGTTGTGTTATTGTGGTAAAGATAAATAAGAATAAATAGTTTTTAATAGTATTATAGGAGCTTATCATGACAAATATTGGATTCGATAATGATAAATATATTGAATTACAATCCCAAAAAATACTTGACCGAATATCATATTTTGGTGGCAAGTTATATTTGGAATTTGGTGGAAAGCTTTTTGATGATTACCATGCATCAAGAGTTCTTCCGGGGTTCAAACCTGACAGTAAAGTTAAGATGCTTATGCAACTAAAAGATCAGGCCGAAATAGTTATCACAATTAGTGCTGATGATATAGAAAAGAGCAAACGCAGGGGTGACCTTGGAATAACCTATGACCTCGATGTATTACGATTAATAGATGCCTTCCGTGAAATAGGGTTGTATGTTGGAAGCGTTGTTATAACCCAATATCGTGCACAATACACTGCCGATATATTCAAAAAAAGGCTCTTAAATCTGGGGATAAAGGTTTATGTTCATTATCCCATTCCCGAGTATCCTTCAAACATCTCACTTATAGTAAGTGATAATGGATGTGGTAAAAACGATTATATAGAAACTACGCGCTCGCTTGTTATTATTACAGCTCCAGGTCCCGGAAGTGGGAAAATGGCTGTCTGTTTATCTCAGTTGTACCACGATAATCAGAGGGGCATACGGGCAGGATATGCAAAGTTTGAGACTTTTCCGATATGGAATCTCCCACTGAAACATCCGGTTAATGTTGCTTATGAAGCGGCTACAACTGATTTAAATGATGTTAATATGATAGACCCGTTTCACCTTGAATCATATGGAATTACTTCAGTAAATTACAACAGGGATATTGAGATATTCCCCGTATTAAGCGCTATATTTGAAAAAATAGAAGGTAAGTCCCCTTACAAAAGCCCTACTGATATGGGTGTTAATATGTCCGGTTTTTGTATTACCGACGATGATGTCGTTAGTAGTGCTTCTAAACAAGAGGTTATCAGAAGATATTACAGCACATACTGTTCACAGAGGCAGGGACTTGCAGAGAAAGCAGAAGTGTACAGGTTGGAGCTCTTAATGAAGCAACTTGGCGTATCTTCTAAGGATCGTCCTGTTATTGATGCAGCTTTAGCTAGAGCCGAATCTACCGGTGCACCTGCTGTAGGCCTTGAACTTAATGATGGCCGAATAGTCACAGGAAAAACAACTCCTTTGCTCGGCGCCTCCGCTGCGCTTTTATTAAACTCGCTAAAAGAGCTGGGTGGAATTCATCATGATATACACCTTATTTCACCAATTATTATCGAGCCAATCCAAGTTTTAAAGGTTAAACATATGGGGAATCGGAATCCTCGTCTTCATACAGATGAAATATTGATAGCCCTATCCATATGTGCGGCTACCAATCCGACAGCTGCTCTTGCAATGGAACAGCTTCCCAAACTTAGGGGCTGTGAAGCTCATTCTACTGTAATACTTTCACGAGTTGATGAGAACATATTCCATAAGTTGGGTATCAACATTACATGCGAACCCCAGTATCAGTCTAAGAAGCTTTATCATAAATAGAATATACTCCAAAATACGTTAATACTACATGGGTACTGTTTAGAGGATTGACACTAGCTTTTATGCACAAGGGTATGCTACAATCTATCATTGTGTACTAATATTGTTAAACGTATTTTTGGAGGAATAACTTGATTACAGTAGATAATCTCAGTCTTAATTTTACCGGAACAAATTTATTTTCAAATGTAAATCTTAAATTTACACCGGGCAATTGTTATGGCATAATTGGTGCCAACGGCTCGGGAAAATCCACATTCCTTAAAATATTATCGGGAGAAATAGAGCCTTCCACCGGGGGAGTATATATACCTGAAAACATTCGAGTATCAGTTTTAAAGCAGGATCAATTTGCATATGATGAGTTTACTGTACTTGATACAATAATTATGGGTAATATGCGACTGTATAAGATATCACAGGAGAAGGATGCTCTTTATGCAAAGGAGGACTTTTCTGACGAAGATGGTATAAGGGCTTCCGAACTAGAAGGTGAATTTACAGAGCTTAACGGTTGGGAAGCTGAAACTGAGGCTTCAAAGCTTATTCAGGGTTTAGGTCTTGATAATGATATTCTCTATGACCAAATGTCCAGCCTTGACGGCAACACAAAGGTAAAGGTTCTTCTGGCACAAGCCCTGTTCGGACACCCTGATATTATTCTTTTGGACGAACCCACAAACAATTTAGATATTGAATCAAAAAATTGGCTGGAGAACTTTCTTCTTGAGTATGCCGGTACAATAATTGTGGTTTCCCATGACAGACACTTTTTAAATACCGTTTGCACTCATATTGTTGATATAGATTATGGAAAGATAAAAATATTTGTCGGTAACTATGATTTTTGGTATGAAGCAAGTCAATTAATCCAACGTATGATCAAGGAGCAAAACAAGAAAAATGAAGATAAGGCAAAGGATTTACAAGCCTTTATCTCACGTTTTTCGGCAAATAAGTCAAAGTCAAAGCAGGCCACCTCAAGAAGAAAGCTGTTAGATAAGCTTACAATTGAAGATTTGCCGACTTCATCGAGAAAATATCCATATGTGGGATTTCAGATAGATAGAGAGCCGGGCAAGGAGATTCTGACAATTGAAGGCTTAAGTAAGACTATTGACGGAGTTAAGGTTCTTAACAATGTTTCATTTAAAGTTAATAAGGGGGATAAGATAGCTTTTGTAGGAGAAAGAGAGATTGCCAACACAACTCTTTTTAAAATTCTTATGGAAGAAATTGAGCCTGATGAAGGTACCTTTAAATGGGGCGTCAGCACATCCCAGTCCTATTTTCCCAAGGACAATTCTGAGTTCTTTAACAATTGCGATACCTCTCTTATAGATTGGATAATGCAATATTCAAAAGACAAAACTGAGACTTATCTTAGGGGGTTTTTAGGAAGAATGTTATTCTCCGGTGATGACGTGTTCAAGCCTGTAAATGTGCTTTCAGGAGGAGAAAAGGTCCGTTGTATGTTATCGAGAATGATGATGTTCGGGGCAAATGCATTAGTCCTAGATCAGCCCACAAACCACCTTGATCTTGAATCTATAACTGCCGTCAATAATGGATTGATTGAGTTTAAGAGCATTGTTCTTTTTTCAACCCATGACCATGAGTTTATACAGACTGTAGCAAACCGTATAATAGAATTTACCGATGTAGGTATGTATGATAAAATGTCCACTTACGATGAATATATTGAGGCGAGAAAAACATTGAAGCCAATAATTGGTTAGGAGGGTGTATCATTAAAAAGTACGATATTATTATATTTGATTTAGATGGAACCTTGATTGATACCCTTGAGGACTTGACCGATAGCGTAAATTATGCGCTTGCACTACACGGATATCCAAAAAGAAGTATTGAAGAAATCAGGAGCTTTGTAGGTAATGGTGTTGGACGCCTAATAGAGCTTTGTGTTCCCGGCGGAATAAATGATCCACTGTACAATAAATGTCTGGATACTAATAAACAACATTATTCTGCTAATATGAGAAATAAAACAGCACCATATAAGGGCATTTTAGAGCTTTTAAAATTACTTAAAGAAGAAAATTATAAGCTTGCGGTTGTGTCGAATAAATTTGACAAAGCTGTCAAGGGTCTGGTTCAAGAATTCTTCGGTAAATATATACAAGTAGCAATTGGTGAATCAGAGAATATTGCCAGAAAGCCGGCGCCGGATACTGTTTTTAAAGCACTGGAAGAATTACAAGCATCCCCGGATAAGGCTGTTTATGTGGGTGATTCGGAAGTAGATGTTAAAACAGCAAAGAATTCCGGAATAAAATGTGTCGGTGTGACCTGGGGCTTCAGAGACGGAGACGTTCTAGAAAAAGAAGGGGCAGACTATATTATTAACGAACCTGCAGAATTAATGAAAATAATTGCACCAAGGTAGAGCAATGACGCATAAGACTTATCTCAATATCCATTCGACAATGTAAACTACGAAACAGGATGATAATGCAACAGTTAACAGACTTTTTTCTTTAAAAGCAAGAAATACTGCAATGATTGTACCGGCGATTGCAGAATACAATGAAGAGGTCGAAGAAAAAATTGCAGGAAAAGTCATAGACCCAAGAACGGCATAGGGAACATAGAATAGGAAGGACTTTATAAAGTTGCTTTCTATTTTTTTCTTAAATATTACCATGGGGAGCATACGGATCAAATATGTAACTCCTGCCATAATTAAAACATGTATTAGTGTCATTCTGCCACTTCCTTTACAGGGAAAAATAGTGCCCCAATGCCGGAGGCAGCAAGCGCGCATATTATTATAACAAAGCCTTCTGATAATTTATTTAGGTAAGGGGTATAGTGAAGGATAAAGCTAATGGCTACAGATATTATTATAACTCCTAGCACGGGACGGGATTTTTTTGCAGGCGGGATTATGATGGCCAAAAACATTCCGTAGATAGCAATATTCATTGCCGATGAAACCGAATCAGGCAAAATTGAACCGGCGACAGCCCCAATCAATGTACCCATAGCCCAACCGAAATATGGAATAGTAATCAGTCCATACATATATTTCGTGCCAATGTCGTGAAGTTTTCCACTCGCCACGGCAAAAACCTCATCTGTTATACCAAACGAGAGAATCAAGCGGTGTATTATGTTAAATGACTTATCGACTTTCTGGGTGAGAGATAGTGACATTAAGGCATAACGCAGATTTATAACCAATTGGGCGAGAGCCATTTCTATGTAAGGAGCGCCGGCGTTTATGAGACCTATTCCGGCAAACTGCCCTGCCGAGGTCAGATTAGTCATGGATATCAATACTGCAATCCAAACCGGTAATCCTGAATTTACTGCCATAATTCCGAAGGTAAAAGAAACAGAGAGATACCCCAAGCCTATGGGGATACCATCTTTAATCCCCGAAGAAAAGCTATTTGATGATTTGTCAGTTTCCATTAGTTTGCGGCACCTCTTCTCTATTAATAGTCAACAGAACAATCTAAAAAAAGCTCCACCGATTACTCGATGGAGCCAATTTCTGGTGCGGCCGACCGGACTTGAACCGGTATGCTCTCGCATACGCCCCTCAAACGTACGTGTCTGCCATTTCCACCACGGCCGCATATGTGAATAGAAGAACAGCAAGATTTATTATACCTACTGAATTTGGCTCTGTCAATATATACAGCAATTTATTTGAGGCAAAATAATTGAGAATCAGTTATTATTTTCATTATGGATGCAATGGTCGATGGCAATAGAAAGAGCACAAAACAGAGGGATGTCGTTATCATTATTTATGCTTAATTCATAACTGTCACCCCATGACAACCAGATTTTATGAAGCTCACCTACGGTAATACCATCTAGAAGGATGGAGAAATCCATACCGAAGAGATTGCCGACAAAAGTGTAGTCACCAAATTCGCTCTGAATATTAAGCTTTGGAGTAAAAAAGGAAAACTCCTTTTTTATAATAGCATGTAGAGTGTTTCCACTGTATATGTGATATTCAGGAAGAAACCTGAACAACTTTTGTTGTATGAAGAAAATTTCGGCTCCGGTGGCATCATACAGATGAATCTTTGCACCAAATGTGAAAACCTCGCCCTGAACAGTGAATACAGGTTGCCCGGCTTCGTTATAAATACTATATTTGTCACCAAAGGAAAACACTTTTTGTTTGATATAAAGCTTGGTCATTTTTACCTCTTGATAAAATAATTATATTGTTCAATAGCTATAAATTATCCTGTACTTTATGATATACTTTATTACAATACTAATTCAAGTAGTATAATTATGCAATAAAAAAGGTAAGGATTAGCTATGAATGAAGAAGAAAAAGTT
>CAYUZC010000038.1:0-11999 GCA_964449525.1 uncultured Ruminiclostridium sp. | reverse complement strand
TTTATCTTATGATCCGGGTCTTGGAACAGAAATAAGCAATATGGACGGGTGCAATGGTTTCAATGAGAAACTTCGCACCCGTTTCATTCAGTTAACCTCCAAAGGAGCTGTGAGTGATTCAATTGCTCCGCTCAGGATGACAGCTTGTAACAAACGTGATTAAGCGGCGTAGTTGCTGCGATTGAAAGCGAAGCATGGATTGCGTAGCGGGCGCGACTAGAAACCGGATGTTGGCACGGAGCGCTAAATCGTAGCAGTCTACAGCCTCTGTAATAGAAGTGTCAAGAGAACCGTCCCCTTGACATTTTATTTCTTCACAATTGGCTGGCTGAAGTCGGCATTCCACTCGTCATAGCTGCCTATTTGCTTTAAGTTTCGTTCAAATATTTCAAATACTCCTTCATCGGCAAAATTGGCCGCCCATACACAAGCACCGACTAAATCATATTTGTGGACTAAGGATGTTTTCATATTTACGGCATCTTGATCCTCAATCCACATCTGATAGGTCTTTCCGTCCTTTTCAAAGGTGGTCTGGTACTGTCCTGAAATATCATTCCATGCGGCGACGGCATCATTCTCCTCAAGTCTTTCCCAGGCTGTCTTGACATTAAGAACAATTGAAGACAATTTTGAACCTTCCTCTGTTTCCTCCCTGGCCCAAAGCCTTGTATATAGCGGTATACCAAGTAGCAGTTTTTCCGGTGGAACCTCGGTAAGAGTTTTTTGAAGGTTTTCCTCTACCCAAGCAAGCTCGGCTGTGGAACCGGCTTTCGGGCTTGAACTCCAATGCTGATCATAAGTCATAAGGCATACATAATCAACACTTTCGGCTAAAGCTTTTCTATCAAAGCATTTTGACCATGTATCACTCCCGTCGGGCACCGAAACATCAACTGAAACGAATAACCCCTGCTCTTTTGCCAAGGGATAAAACTCTCTGACAAACTGAGTATACGCATCCTTATCATTTTTGTATATGTTTTCAAAATCCAGATTGATTCCGTCCAGCTTATAAAGAGCAGCATAAGCCAAAACATTACGTATTATCTCCTGCCTCATATCAGAATTATTCAGAATAATACTTGTACCCTCAATATCACTAAAAGCATTCGAAAACAAAGCCCATACCTGCCATCCGTTTTGATGGGCATATTCCATATAATCAGGCGTTGCTCTGTTTTTTATGGTTCCCTTCCTATCCACTATCTCAAACCATGTAGGCGATATAACGTCAATTCCGGGAGTAGTTTGAGCTGACAGCTTAATATTACTCTTTGAATAAGTCATGTCCCAAACAAGATTTATCTTTCCTGAGCTAAGAACAGGTGTAACTGTTGGCTTATCTTCATTTTTAAAATACTGTTCGCCGGAAACAACTACTTCTTCCTTTTTTACATAACCCAGAGCTCCATCATTAGCCCTAACCCTGTACCATTCATCCTTTTCATCAAATACAATAAGACGGGTTTCCGTTGTGCGGTCAATATCAAGACCTTTTTCTCCTTGGCCTATGTATTTTTTTACGATGGGCTCATGAATGCTCATTCCCTTTCTCACAACAGTATTTGCATCAATGGGCCATGCCGTTCTGTATACTTCGTTATTAAAATCTACAACTACAACATCATTGCTTTTTATGTAATGTACGGTTATTCCATAAAACTCCTTAAGAAAATCAATGGTAAGATATAGCGTCTCATTCTCTTCAACTGTCGGGAACTTAAGGTCCATAGGCTTTTCATTGACTAGAGCATCAAGGCTCCCTGTCTTCATTCTGATGACCCTGTCCTTGGTTGTGACGGTAACCTTTTGAAGAACGTCATCATACCATATGTACTGATCGATATGCGCTTTGATTGTATCAAAAGGCAACAGTATCCGGTCACCCTCCATAACGGGCGGATAAGCTTCCCTAATCCAATCACCTCCGATAACAAGGCTTGTTTGCGGAGTATCGAAAGGATCAACCACCGTCGAATTGGGTGTATTTTTAACTATATAAACTAGCATCGTTCCAACTGCAATTAATGAAAGTACAAGTGCCCCTGCTATTGCATTAATTCTTCTATTTTTCATGTAACCCCCATTATTTAAATATAAAGCCCAATAATACTTCTCAATTAATATTATACATTATAGTTATATGGTGAACGAATGGAAAAATGATGCTAAAATAGCTTCACATATTGTGGCGCATAAGCGTCTTTGTGAAGCTATTATTATCGTCCCACTGCTGGTATCTAATCTTTAAAGACCTTTCTCGGAATATACGTGGCAATGCTATTAATCATTTTCTCAGGTGGCTCGAAAAAAATCACCATATCCTGCCCGTCTTTTCTTAATGAGATAAACCAGACATCAGCGTCTTTTCTGCGAGAGGTATAGTCCTTTTTATTTTTACACTCACTTATTTCCTTGGTGTGTTTAAGGGAGCCTACCTTTGCCACAACATCAAATTCTTTACTGTTAGCTCTTAGCAAACGCTTTCTCTTTTTCTGGTCAATTATCATGTCAATATCCAAATCTCCGTTTGTCATAGCATATTCATATTCAATATTCAGTTTTGAGATAAGAATATAAGCCAAATATAAAAGACCAACAATTAAAATCGTAGAAAACTGTGGGACAAATATTGCCAATAGGTAGCCTATTATAATAACCGCTACAATAATAAGTAGTATATATAGCATATCCACAATGCTTTTACGCTTTCTAACAATCTTCTCAATAAACATATCCATAATTATCATCCACCTCTTCTAATGTATATTTTAAAGCATTTTAGGCAAATATGACAACCTTAATGAACATAATATCACATTAAAGCCTTGAACACATCATATATTTTTTCCTCATAACTGTTTGTCTGAATAGCATTTATTATATCTTGCTCAGTCACTCGACCGATTATTTTCATGTCTTCGTTCAAAATATAAACAATATGAAAGCAGTCATAGTCTAGCCTTTGCATTACTTCCAACAGAGAACAATTCCCCATTGCAGCAAATTCTCTTACAGGATATAATTTTTTCTTCCTAATTCTTTGTTTTCGATTCAATAAGCTCTCCAAATTCATAATACTAATCGTCTCCTCAAGAAGTCTTCCTCCCGGAATAAACATAGCTGCTATTAAAAGACTTGGATTAACATATAAGACTAATTGTATTAGTCCCGTCAAAAAAATAGCCGTCTTTATTATCGAAGAAATCCTTTTTGCGACTTTAAAGGTTCTCTTGCTTCCCAGCAGCTTATACAAAATTATAATAAAAATTTGACCCCCATCTAAGGGATGCATGGGTAAAATGTTAAATGCTCCGATTGCTAGATTAGCCTCGAATAAACTAAATAAAAACCCTTTCGTATTATTTAGACATGCCGCTATAATAAAATTCCCAAATGGACCCGCAATATAGACAGCTATTTGCTTTTTTAAGCTTTCGGCACTTTTTAGCCTCGCCCTTATCCCAAATATTGACGGTCTAAAGTCATATATTACGACATCAAAAATACGAGCCGCAATCATATGAAATCCCTCATGTATGATTATTGCAGTCATACATGCCAGAATAATACTTATCAGGGCGAACCTCCAAAAATTCTGGAGCATTCCGTTATAATATTTTCCACTCCCGAAATAAGACTGCTGGCCTCTGTATGATTATCCACCACCTGGCTTTTAATATAATTTAACACCGGCGAAGCATCGGTTCTTTGTTGTAAAAATACAATAACCCCCAAGATGGCAAAGCAGGCGAGAGCTTGCTTTATAATTTTTATTGCAAGTAAAGTCGCCTTATTCTCTTCAATTGCAGTGCTGTTCGTTGCACCATAAGCGCCAGGACGTTTCCGCTGATAGATGCTTGTCTCCATACGTTTTGGATAATTATATTGATGTGAATTTGCATTGTAAGAATTATATGTATTTTTCTGATTACTCTCCCGGTGTTGACTAAAAAAGCCCTCATAAGTTTTATGATCGTTGACGAGGCTTAAGTCATCAACATCACTTATGGGACTTTTATCTGTATTACTTTCTGCGACAAAATCGTTCTCAGAATTATCAGAACCTACTCTACGCCTTTGAATATAGCTTTTATATCCGTCCGGATTACCAATTTCCGAAGCCTGATACATTGACACACACCCCTCATATTTTTTTACTCTTTAATCATATGAGAGGATATACTTTTTATATGAAAGAAATGTTTTACGTTTTTACGATAAGATCACGCCAAGCAAAATCACCGCGTTGAAGTCCATTTATCAAAACCTCAGCCGAAGCCAAATTTGTTGCTATTGGGATATTGTTCTGATCACACAAGGATAACAGCTCTATAAGGCCACTATCGTCAATTTCCTCAGGGTCCATAAAATAGATGACCAAATCCATTTCATTATATGCAACTCGGGCAATTATCTGTTGCTCTCCAAGCTTTCCATATGCTAATGAAAAAACTTCTAGGTCACTGGCTTCAGAAACAATAGCCCCTGTGCGACCTGTCGCAAAAAGCTTATGTTTCGCCAGAACAAACTTATAGGCAATGCAAAATGCCTCCATCAGCTCTTTTTTATTGTCATGTGCAACAAGAGCTATATTCATTAAGATCCTCCTAACCCAATTTATCTTCCGGCATTCTTCATGCCCTTTATGGGTATATTAGCCACCAGTGCGGGCACAACTCTTTTGCCATCGTCACTGTTGGTTTTGGTTAATTGAATATCCAGAGCTTCTTCATCAATGTCCATATAGTTTTGGATTACTTTAATTATCTCACTCTTCACCATTTCAAGGAACTGGGGTGATACATTTGATCTGTCGTGTATTAATACCAGTTTTAGGCGTTCCTTGGCGACATCCTTTGATGTTTCTTTTTTCCTTGTTAAGAGTTTAAATAAATCAATCATGTCCCATTCACTCCTTATGCCGGCTTAAAGCCTAGTAATTTTTTCATTTTAGAGAAAATTCCATCGGGAGTATTAAGATCCATAAACGGAACCTCCTCACCGACGATTCGCTTGGTAATATTTCTATAGGCTTGTCCCGCTAAAGATTTATTATCATTAACGGCAGGTTCACCTCTGTTAGTAGATATAATGATGTTCTCATCATCAGGAACTACACCAACAAGACCGATTGCCAAAATGTCTATTATATCATCTATTGACATCATATCTCCGCGTTTAACCATGTCTTGGCGTACGCGATTTACTATCAACTGGGGATTTCTTACTTCATTGGCTTCCAATAGCCCGATTATTCTATCTGCATCACGAACCGCCGAAACCTCGGGGGTAGTGACAACCATAGCCTTGTCAGCACCTGCAATAGCATTTTTAAAGCCTTGCTCAATACCTGCGGGACAATCCACAACTATGTAATCATATTCTTTTCTTAAATCCTCACAGAGATTGACCATTTGCTGCGGTGAAATTGAGTTTTTATCCCTTGTTTGTGCAGCGGGTAAAAGATATAGCCCATCAAAGCGTTTATCCTTAATAAGTGCCTGCTTTAACCTGCATGTACCCTCTATTACATCAACTATATCATAGACAATTCTGTTCTCAAGACCCATAACTACATCAAGATTTCTAAGGCCTATGTCAGTATCTATCAGAACAACTTTTTTACCTTGCATTGCCAGTCCAGTTCCAAGATTAGCCGTTGTCGTAGTTTTACCCACGCCACCCTTACCGGATGTGATAACTATAACCTCACCCATATGTACTTTTCCTCCGATTATTGTATCTTACAGTTTATATTATCTTTTTTCTCTATAAAAGTCAACGAAACATTAGGCCCATGCCTTTTTCTAACATAGCCTCACTTCAATGATTCCGTCTTTTATTATTGCCATTTCAGGTTGCATATTATTATCTTCTTCGCCCTCGGGCATACGGGCGATAGCCTCGGCGATACGAATCTGTGTAGGCTTTAAATTAAGGGCATATATAAAGGCCTCTCTGTTCCCTTGTGCTCCTGCGTGCACCATACCTCTTAATGTCCCTAACACTATTACATTACCGGTTGCAATGATTTCTCCGCCGGGATTCACATCACCTAGTATTACAACACTTCCTTCATATTCAATACGCATCCCGCTTCGAATGGTGCTTCTAACAAATTTACATGACTCCTCATCCCCGGCTGAAAAAAAGGTTTTTCGGGACGTAACAGTGGCTTGTTGTGCACCGTTATGTGGTAGGGCTTTATTCTTTGATTCGTCTTCTTTAGTAAGGCTTTCAATAACTGCACCACTTTTTTTATCCAAAACCTCCTTAATATCTTCTTCTTCTTGGATAGTTAAATTTATCCCTCTGTATGCCACTTTGATTTTGGCCCCTTTGAAGAATCTTGCTGCACTTTTTACCTTTTCTTCGATTTCCATTTTAGCCTTTATAAAATCGTATTCTTCGGGAATTACAATAACAAGTCCCTCAGAATTCCCTTTAAAAACAACCCCTTTTGTTTCCTGATCCATACAATCTTCCATCCCTCTCTACCAAATAATATCAATAGTATCTAAGCTATCATTAACAACTTTACTTTCTCTTTCCTCATTTAATCGGAAGTATTCCATCATAATATCAGCACAGATTGGGGCGGTTTCACGTCCCCATACACCATGTTCAACCACCACAGCTATTGCAATTTCAGGCTTATCATAAGGCGCATAGCACACGAAAAGTCCGTTGGAAGATGATGTTGCTTCACGTCCCGTTTCCGAGGTTCCGGTCTTTCCGGCTACATCAAATGGAAAATCCCTAAATGCTTCTTCTGCAGTACCGTCCTCTGAATTAGCAACGGCTTCCATACCTTCTTGTACACCATCCAGATTAGTTTGGGAAATAGGGAGCTGTTCATATTCCTGAGAAGGTTCGTAGGTTATTGTCCCGGATTCATCCACAGCCATTTTAATTAGATGAGGAGTAAACTTTTTACCGTCATTTGCAATTATACTTACGTAATTAGTAAGCTGAATGGGAGTAAAGGCATTATAAAGCTGGCCTATTGACGCCATCGCCGTATTTGCAGGATACCAGTCTTCATCATAAAACTGCCTCTTATATTCTCTTGATGCAAGAGAGCCAATTTGTTCCCCAATCTCAATTCCGGTTTTCCGTCCAAATCCAAAGATCTTTGCCCACTTTACTATATTATCAATGCCCGTTTGTACTCCGACTTTGTAGAAAAACATATTACTGGAGGTTTCAAGAGCTTTTTTAAGACGTATTCTACCTTGATTCCCCTCCGGATTGGTAAACATCATATTACCTATTTCTTCTCTGTAGGGGGCGTTTATTCTGGTATCAGGTGTAATTATTCCGCTTTCAAGTGCAGCAATGGCAATAAGCGGTTTATACGTTGAACCGGGAGCATATTTACCGGAAGTTGCCCGGTTAACCACCGGTGCATCGGGATTACTCCACAATTCATTTATAGCCGCCGCATTGTTCTGAAGAAAAACATTCGGGTCAAAATCAGGGAAACTTGCCATTGCTAATAGCTCACCTGTCCTGACATCCATAACAACAACAGCTCCCGCATTAGCATCTGCGAAGTTTTTCTTGTGTTTAATATTGCGGATTCTTTCAATGTTTCGCTCTAATGATTCAACGGCCACCTTTTGAAGATCCAAATCTATAGTAAGATAAAGGTCCTGCCCCGGAATAGCTGCCCTGTCGAGATATGAGGTTGTTGTTTTACCGTTTTCATCAACTTCACGAAAAGTTTCGCCTCTTACCCCTCTCAGAATTGATTCGGCAGCACTCTCTATCCCCATTTTCCCGACAATATCGCTTGCTATATAAGGGACACTGTCCTCAACATTTTCTAGCTCTTCATTATATTTTTCCATTTCCTCCTGTGATATAACACCTGTATACCCTAGGACATGAGAAACAATCCTTGCGTTTTCATAATACTCACGGTATGGTTTAATAAAGGTGGTAACACCTCTAAGTTCAAAGCTTCTTTCTTCAAGCTCGCTCATAGTCTCTGCCGAAATATCATCTGCAATAGTAAGCGGATTATTAATCTGTGGTTGGCTAACCAAGATTTCATACCGAAGTTGCATAATTTTAAAGGCTTCCTCATCGGTATATGTTAAATCAATTTCAAAGGTCTTCTCCCGCAAATATTTGAATGTCTGATCGGCAGTTATGATAAATTCGGTGTCGTCCTTATTCAATACTATTGCTTTAATGAAATTCTCAGGATTATCTGCTATAAATCTGACAGGATTAAACCCTAGATAGTTATTCAATCTGCTTTTTAGTACTTTTCCGTCCTGCTCCAAAATGTTGATTAATTCTAAAAGCATTCGGTTTTTTTCCTCATTGGGCATCTTAACATCTACATATTGAGTACAATAACCCATACGACTTCCCGCAATGGGAACACCGTTTCTGTCAAAAATATCTCCTCTTTTAGGATATATTACTCCTGTTGCAGAAAGACGGTAAATTGCTTCTTCTCTGTAGCTCTGTCCGTCTACTATTTGGATCTTGGCAAGGTTATAGATAATAGCTACTACGGCTATTATAATGAAGACTGCCATTATTATATATCTATCTAGGCCTTCGTGATTCTTTTCATGTTTATTATTCATGTCGACAGTCTATTCCTCCTTCTATCAACACTGTCAAGAAGTTTGTACGCCTGGCTGACAGGCTTAAAAAACGGTAAAATAAGGATGCTGTTGTATATAGCTTCGGGAACTATAACAGTGCCAAAAAGATAAGGCAAATAACTGTAACCCCTGAACATAAACAAAATAAGGAAAAACAAGGTCTCAATTATTATTGTAGATGAAAAAGTGAAGGTTAGTAATACAAGAAATTTCTCCCTGTATAGCTTTTCATTGATCATGGATATAGGAATTGATACTAAAAAGAATAGCAACGCATACCATCCTAAGGTCTTGCCCATCAGAATATCCATTGTAAGGCCAAATAAAAGACCCATGGTGGCGCTCTCCACGGTGCCTCTCAACAAAGCTACTATAACCATCAAAACGATTAATATATTCGGTCTGACATTAAATATCTCAATAAACTCCAATATAGTGCTTTGACAAAAAGCAGTTATCCATATCAACATTGCAGCCGCCATCACCCTGTATTTCATACGTTCCCTCAGACTTTCTCACTGATCTTTTTTAAGAACTATTACCTCCTCCAGACGCTTAAAATCAACAACAGGCTCAATAATGGCATAAGAATCATATTGTCCTTCATTGCTGATTACACTGACTACCTTTCCTATAATAATGCCTTTTGGATATATACCGCCAATACCTGATGTTTCAACTGTGTCCCCCGGCATGACGTCTGTATTCGGTGGTATGTAATCTGCCCTGCACAATCCTTTTCCTTTAAGCTCCACATCTCCTCTGACCACGATAATATCTCGGGATTTTGATAGTCTTGCACTTACAGTGCTATCAATATCAATGATGGAAACCACCCGGGAGGTTATCAAATCTGTTTTTGATACCCTCCCTGCCAGACCGTAGGCAGTAATTACAGGAGAATCTGCCTTAATTTTATCATTTTTCCCACGATTAATAGTAAAGACCTCAAACCAGTTGCCCGGATCCTTGGCAATTATGCTACAGCCCACAAACTCGTATTCTTCATACTGGTCTTTAAAGTTAAGAGCATCTCTCAGCTCTTTGTTTTCCTTGGTTAGCTTGTCCATATCGAGAATTTGTCGCTTCAGCTCGTTTATATCTTTTAAAAGCTCTTCATTCTCTGCTTTTGTTGCCTTGACATCCTCAAAATATCCAAAAAAGTCACTTATTTTTCCGCTGACAAAAGTGAATGCTTTTTGTATCGGAGCTGCGGGTACACTAATTATATTACCGATTATATTAATCCCGCTTTTCTCACTGTATGACACAGCCACAAGAGTAAACAGAATTACTATAATCAATATAAGAATAACAATCTTGTTGGATAAAATACGTCTCAAAGGGATTCCCCCCTATGCATCTTTACTATTACTATTTCCTCCTAGATGATAGTAGCACACTGCTGAGTGTATCCAGCTCTTCTAAAACTTTACCGGTACCTAAAACAACGCAATCCAAAGGCTCATCGGCAATAAATACGGGAATTCCGGTTTCCTCCGAAATAAGCTTATCAAAACCCTTTAACAACGCACCCCCACCGGTTAGCATAATTCCTCTTTCCATAATATCAGAGGCCAGTTCCGGAGGTGTCTTTTCAAGCGTATATTTTATTGACTCAACCACTGCGTTTACAGGTTCCTTCAAAGATTCACGGATCTCTTCGCTGGAAATTTCAAGCTCCTTCGGCAGTCCTGTTACCAAGTCACGGCCACTAACTTTATAAGTCTCTTCTCTTTCACTAGGGTAAGCCGAGCCTATCTTCAGTTTAATATCTTCGGCCGATCTTTCACCAATCATAAGATTGTATTCCTTCTTAATATAGTGAATGATGGCATCATCAAATTCATCACCGGCAATTCTTAACGAACGGCTCACCACAACTCCGCCCAGAGAGATAACCGCAACCTCGCTTGTACCGCCACCGATATCAACCACCATGCTACCCGAAGGCTCAGCTACAGGTAGTCCCGCACCTATTGCCGACGCCATAGGCTCTTCAATCAAATAAGCTTCCTTTGCACCGGCTGACATGGCCGAATCCACTACTGCCCTTTTCTCAACTTCGGTAACACCTGAAGGAACACATATCACAACCCTGGGTTTGGCTAAAGGGCTATTTCCGACAGCTTTTTTCATGAAATATTTCAGCATGCCCTGAGTCGTCTCAAAATCAGCTATAACTCCATCTTTTAGCGGACGAATAGCGGTAATGTTACCGGGAGTTCTTCCTATCATTTGCTTTGCATCCAGCCCCACTGCCAGTACTTGTCCTGTATGATTATTAACGGCCACCACTGAGGGCTCCCTTAAGATTATTCCCTTTCCTTTAAGATAAACTAAAATGTTGGCTGTACCAAGATCAATTCCTATCTCCTTTGTAAATAAGCCCATGTTTTCCTCTCCTTTGCAATTGTCTACTTCGTTTAGTATTATGTCTTTCTTATCGTCAGTTCAACCCTTAGATCCAGGATAAAACTTCATAACCTTCCTTTTCAAGCATTTTTGAAAGCCTGTACAATGGCAATCCCATAACATTAAAATAACAGCCCTCTATACATTCTACCATAAGACTCCCGATTCCTTGAATACCATAGCTTCCCGCTTTGTCATAGGGTTCTTTCGTAGCAAGATATTTCTCCATAAAGCCTTTTGGATATGTCGAAACTCTTACTCTTGTCATTTCATTCTCTGAAATACATTTTAATGTTTCGGTATTAATCAATGTCAACCCGGTTATTACATCATGCCAACGATTTTCGAGAAGCTTTAGCATCCTGAACGCATGATTTTCATCTATAGGCTTCCCTAAAATAATGTTGTCAATTACCACAACCGTATCTGCTCCTAAAACATATGTGTCCGCATTGTATTTGCCTTTTACCTTTTTTGCAACGGCCATGGCTTTTTGCTTTGACATTTCCATAGCATATTGCCCAGCTCCCATGTGGCCTTCAGATTCTTCTTTTATATTAGCCGGTATAGTTTCAAAGTCAAGCCCAACCTGCTTTAAGAGCTCTATTCTCCGGGGAGAAGCGGAAGCCAATATAATTTTTAGCATTCTAATACCTCTTAGTTTTTGTTTGATATTTCCTAATTGTGTATAAATAATTGGTAATAATTAAAAAACATCCTTATATGATTATACACAGTGAAATGCTACTATGGAATACGAAAATATTTATAAGTTTACATTTAATTTATCACTTGTTAAAAACTACATTGGTTAAATAGTTATCTATCATAATTTGTTACTTCTCTTTTGACGATACTATAAGTATAATAGAAATAATTACTGTAACATTGAGTAAAATAAAAAAATAGACTGATATACAAACAGCAATTACAGAAAAGGAATATGATATG
>CAYUZC010000037.1:0-12335 GCA_964449525.1 uncultured Ruminiclostridium sp. | reverse complement strand
TGCCATGCGTGAAGCGGAGCATGGATTGCGGAGCTGAAGGCCGCTCTTTGCCGTCCATGGCACCGCGGCAATAGGGCATCCATGCCCGTCGGTCGCTCCCTTGTCGACATAAAACTATTACGCATAATTCGTTTAAGGCCTAATAAAGGTGGTCAAGAAGACCACCCTTATGGATATTACTCTTAATTAAATGCAGATTAAATCAGATTGTACCTGAGATTATCACCGAACAATTGGTAGGGAATTATGAAGGACTGGATACCTTCTGAATATGGAGCGATGGTATATAAGGGATAGAAAATGGCTAGGCCTTCGTCTGTCAGATAGTAGTTTTTTGGATCGAAGTATTTGCTAAGATTTTCTTCTAAATCATCAAAATAATGTGCCATTCCGGTTATCTGTCTTCTTCTTGCCTCGGCCCCTATATATTTCAACATAACTGGCTCATAATCATAGTTTGTTTCAAATAATGAATCCAACATAATAAGGGTGCCTCTTCTCATGTCCCAGGTGTTGCCGTATCTGACGGTGTTACCATGAGCACCTCCTGTAAATTCGTAAATATCATAGAATAGGCTGATCATAGGTTTTTTACAGTAAGTGGGTTCAAAAGCCTCAACCAGCTCGAAATTGTTAAAGGGAAAGCCTTGAGAAACAGAGACATTATAATGCTTAACAGCCGCTTGATAGAATCTGGTTGACGCATAGCGGTAATTTTTCTGTGCCTTTTGTCTGTAATGCATATTAAAGCGCATTGAATTTCCGCTGTAGTTTGATGCTAAAAAAGGGTAATCGATTTTTACATTAACCATCAATACCTTATTATGATATAAACGGTCTTTTATTGTCTGAGTTTTAATAAAATCGCACTTCATACATACCACCTCACATCATTTTACTGATAAGAAGCGAATTTTGTGCCAGTCCGACCGATACAAAAAATATAAGAAGCACCTTTATAAATTTTTGAACGGAATTTTTACAAGATTGGAATTATAATACCTTGGATCTGAGGTTACCTCTGTGCCTGCCCAGGATGGAAGCTCAAATAGTTGATCCTCGGATTCAAGCTCAATTTCGGCAATAACAAGGCCTTCATTTTCACCGAAGAACTCATCTACTTCCCAAGTATTACCTTTATATAAAACTAAATAGCGATATTTTTCTATTAAGGGCTTTTCACATAATAGTAACAATTCTTCGGCATCATCATATGGGATAGAATATTCATATTCGCTACGTACAGCACTTGTTGATGGTCCCTTTATAGTCAGATAGCCCCGATTCTCCACAGTTCTTATACGTACAGTGCGTTGTGGATTGGTGCTTAAATACCCCTGTTTATAAAGTGTCCCGTCAGTTCCTTTTTTATAATCATTGTTTATAACCAGAAATTTACGTTCTATTTCCTTAGCCATACCTTATTATTCCTCTCATATGTAATGAACTTATTATTTATGATTTATATAATCATATATTACTACAAAATTACATCTTTTTATCAAAATACTAAAAATACCCGACATGAACTGAATTATAGGGGAGCAGATGGTTACATGTCCACATTTTGCATGATGAGCATATAATATAATGGAATTATTTATTGAGTGATGATTTATGAAGATAAAGAATATCAATTTTTTTATTAATACAATAATTAATAAGAAACCCATCTCCAAGGCCGAGCTGATAGGAGGGCCTCTGGCGCCTTCCATAAATGGGGTGGTTAACTTTTATTCAGTTCATAGCGGAACATTGGTTGTAGCAGAGGTTTATAATCTTCCGAAAACTGTTCCGCCAAAAGACAATACACCGGCTGTCAATCCTTTTGGATTTCACATACATGAAGGAAATACCTGTGAAAAGGGAGACCCATCAGATCCGTTCAAAGGCGCTATGGGCCACTATAATCCGGCTAATATGCCACACCCCTTACATGCAGGTGATATGCCGGTGCTTTTCGGCAATAACGGATATGCGTTTTTAGTTTTTTATACCGATAGATTTACACCAGCACAGATTGTAGGAAGGACAGTAATAATACATCAAAACCCTGATGATTACAGATCACAGCCTGCAGGCAATGCCGGTAAAAGACTTGCTTGTGGTGTTATCAGGGCAGTATGAGTTTCAATAAAAAAGACGGGGATTACCCCGTCTTAATTATTATTTTTCATGTATGTGCTTTATGTGTTAGAGCGCAAGCTTCAGAACATTAAGAACATCATTTTTGTTCAGCTTCATAACAGCACCTACTGTTATTGTATCGGATGCGGTACACTTATCGGCCATTTCCTCTAAATGTGTATCATCAATTTTGGCATGGCTCAATCGTGTAGGCAGACCAATAGAATTATAATAATTTTCTAAAGCGACGATTCCTCTTAATGCGACATCTTCAAGATCAAAGAGGTTGTCCTCAATATTCCATATTCTTTGTGCATATTGAGCAAACCTATTAATATCACGCTTATATACATATTTCATCCAGGCTGGGAACACTATTGCCAAGCCTGCTCCATGCGCTATGTCATATATAGCACTGATCTCGTGCTCAATGTCATGAGAACCCCAATCGCCCAATCTCCCGGTGTTGAGAAGGTTATTGTGTGCAAGCGTTCCCGCCCACATAATCTCTGCCCTGGAATTATAATCATCAGGTGTTTTCAGTGCCCGGGGAATGTTTTGAGCTACAGTTTTAAAGGTTGCCTCACATAGTCTATCGGTAACTTCAACATTCTGCGTGTCGGTAAAATATCTCTCCATAATATGAGCCATAATATCTGCAGCTCCGCATACTGTCTGATAATTAGGCAGGGTATAGGTAAGTACGGGGTTTAAAATTGAGAATACAGGATATAAAAAGTTACTGCTTAAACCACGCTTATACCATCCGTCTTCGTTGGTAATAACCGAGCTGTTACTGGATTCGCTGCCTGCTGCGGGAATTGTCAAAACAGTAGCAACTGCTAAGGATTCTTTCGGTTCATTTTTTCCGGCATAAAAATCCCAAACATCTCCATCATAAGGAACACCTACTGATATAGCTTTCGCTGAGTCAATGGTACTTCCTCCACCGACGGCTAAAATGAATTTAATATCATTATTTTTACAAATACGGATGCCTTCGTTTACTAGCGAAAGCCTAGGATTCGGAAGAACTCCTGATAGCTCGAAGACCTCAACATTGGCATCTTTAAGAGATTTTTTTACTCTATCATATAATCCGGATTTTTTGATGCTTCCTCCGCCATAATGAAGCAGAACTTTATTACTGTATTTCTTGGTTTCCTGCCCTACAAGTAGCTCTGTATCTTTTCCGAAGATGATTTTGGTCGGGTTATTAAAAATGAAATTATCCATAGTTTCCTCCAACATTAATATTCCACTATATCTTACCCAATATATGGCGGGAGATAACACAGATTTGTGCTTTCACCCTTGTGGGCAATTCGACATAAGATACTATATAGTACAACCATCACGAAAACGAGGAGGCGGAGGAATGAAGGTCGTTATACTTTGCGGGGGCAAAGGACTCAGAATGTATGAACTTACTGAGGACATGCCCAAGCCTATGGCTTTGGTGTGTAAAAAACCTATGCTCTGGCATATTATGAAGAACTATAAACACTTTGGCTTTAATGATTTTATCCTCCTTTTGGGTTATAAAGGAGAAAAAATAAAAGAGTATTTTATGGATTATGGATGGCGGTATCACAATTTCAGGCTTGATACCGAAAAAGGCTGTGTTGAACTTCTGGAAAATAAGGAGGACTGGAAAATAACATTTTTAGATACAGGGATAAACACCATGACCGGTAGCCGCATAAAAAGAGCAAGAGATTATATTGGCAATGAAACCTTTATGGTCACATACGGGGATGGCCTCTCCAATGTTGATATAAATAAGCTTCTTTCATACCACAGAAAAATGGGGAAAATCGCAACGGTAACCGGAGTGAAGAAAAAAACTCAATATGGAATTTTAACCGTTGAAAATGGTGTAGCCAAATCATTTGCCGAAAAAGAAGACTTCGCCGGTATCATTAATGGAGGTTTCTTTGTTTTTGAACCCGGGATATTTGATTATATAAAAGATGACGCATCATGCGTTTTGGAGCAGGAACCATTAAAAAACCTTGCTAATGACAATCAATTGGCAGTCTACCCCCACGAAGGCTATTGGAATGCCTGCGATACATACAGTGATATTTTACGAATTAATCAAGAATGTAATAATGATGAATATTTATGGAAGGCGTGGTAGCGACATGGGGTTCTGGGATAACAAAAATGTCTTTCTAACTGGCTGCACCGGCTTTTTAGGGAGCTATACAGCAAAGAAACTGGTAAATCAGGGGGCAAATGTTACCGGCCTTGTGAGGGACAGTGTACCGAAATCAAATTTATATAAAGGTGAAGAGTTCAATAAAATAAATATCGTTTCAGGGGCAATTGAAGATGAAGTCCTACTGGAACGTATACTTGGAGAATATGAAATTGATACTGTGTTTCACATGGCTGCACAGGCAATTGTGGGCATAGCTAACAGAAATCCGCTGGGAACCTTTGAAGCTAATATAAGGGGTACATATAATCTTTTAGAGGCAGCCAGACGAAGTCCTCTCATAAAAAGAATTGTAGTTGCGTCAAGCGACAAAGCCTATGGAGATCAACCCGAGCTTCCGTACCATGAGGATATGCCGCTTAAAGGTAGCCACCCCTACGATGTATCTAAAAGTTGCACTGATTTGATAGCTCAGGCGTATCATAAAACATATAGCATTCCGGTATGCATTACACGCTGCGGAAATCTTTACGGAGGGGGAGATCTTAATTTTAACAGGATTATTCCCCAGACAATAAAAAGTGTATTACGTGAGGAAAGGCCTGTTATACGAAGTAACGGAACTTTTATAAGAGACTATTTTTACGTAGAAGATGCGGTAAAAGCATACCTTCTTCTGGCTGAAAAAATGGTTGACCTTGGCCTTGAAGGGCAGGCTTTTAACTTTAGTAACGAAATTCAGCTCACAGTGCTGGAACTTGTAAATAAGATACTAGCATTGATGAAAACAGACCTGACTCCTGTTATTTTAAATCAGGGGAGTAACGAGATAATACACCAATATCTATCGGCTAGAAAAGCAAGAGAGATTTTAGGTTGGAAACCAACATTTACATTAGAAGAAGGACTTATGAAAACCATTGACTGGTACAGAGAATTTATTGGAAAGGATGAAGAAAAGAAGTGAAGGCGAGTATTATCATACCATCCTATAATGCCAATGAACGACTATATTTAAACCTTACGGCATTAAACTGTCAAAGCTATAATGGCGATGATGTTGAGGTTGTGGTAATTGATAACGGCTCCACTGATAATACTATGGAAATGCTCAAGGATTTCGAGCTTAAATACCCCTTGAAAATAATTCGAATTGATAAAAACAGGGGTATTGCATATGGAAGAAACGAGGGGATTCTAAATTCTGAAGGCGAAATCCTTATTTTCCATGACAGCGATATGATTGCATCAAAGGATTATATAGAACAGCACCTTGAAGCTCATAAGAAGCCTAATGTGGTAGTTTGTGGGTTGTTTTGGCGAAGAGTTTTTACATATTATTATAAGCACTTTACAAATGATCAGGTTCTAAATTTCGAGAAAATCAGGGAGAAATTCGGACTTCATCGCTTATCCCTTTATTGGGATGGATATCCTCTTGTAGAAGATAAATGGATAAAAAATGAAGAGCTGTTACCATACAGTTTTGATCTTGATTTTGGATTTATCAATGATTTAAAGGAAATAGTGAAACAGTATGGAAGGGGATTTACAGATTATTATTTGCCTTGGCGGTTTTGCATAACAAACAACCTTTCGGTTGAGCGTCAAAAGGTTATAGATGTGGGTATGTTTGATCCCAATATTGTACGCTATGGCTATGAGGACTACGATTTAGGGGTAAGGCTCTATAAATCGGGCTGCAGCTTTGTAATGGCCGATCACATTATGAGTCTTCATCAGGAGCATCCCTCCAACTATCGGTCCGACGATCTGGTTGTCAATATAAACTATATGTGTGATAAATACAATAATATATATTATATTGATGTTCCCTTGGTGTGCATGAGTGACAACATAGGGCTTAACAGAGTTAATCTTAACGGAATTGTCAAAGATATATATCAATTAATTCCAAATGTTGAGTATCATGATATATTGCAGCTCTTCTTAGATGTTTTGCAAGTAATACGGAGAAGAGCTTTTTCTCCGATTGAAGAAAACGGAAGAGATGTGTTCTTAAAAACTGTTAAAATATTAGATTATTATATTAAGAAAATTCTTATCATTGAAGAAAAAGAAGGCACGGCTTACTTTATCAATGGATTATCAGCATTATTAAAACAGGCCTTTGATATAGATTTTGAGAGGCTGTTAGAGGCAAATCGAAAAGAAAGGAAAGGTGTATATGAGTAGGGTTCATTTTTCAACAGTAGTTTCTCAAGATCATTTTTTTAAGTATCTTGCGATGGTTTCTTCGCTGAGAGCGAATTACAAGGATTTTAAAGTGTTTACTCTTTGTGTCAACGAAATAGTATGGCATATTTTAAATAAAATAAATATTGAAGAAATAGTACCCATAATGCTTAAAGATGTTGAGAGTGATATGCTGGTAAGAGCTAAGAATGAAAGACCTTTCCAGGCCTTTTGCTGGACCTTAAAACCGGTATTTTTGCATTATGTTATGGAGAAATACCCGGACTGTAAATATTTTGCGCACCTTGATGCAGATCTTTTCTTTTATTCAAGTCCGGATAATATATTTCTTGAGAACCCGTCGGCGTCGTTATTTTTGACGCACCATAGGAATTCGAGGGATTTTCTTAAGTATTATGCCTCCACAGGTGTATTTAACACAGGCTTCGTCGGATGTAGAAATGATGTAAATGCAAAAGATGCTGTGGCTAAATGGAGAACTCAATGCATTTTATACTGTCCCATTAAGGAGGATAAAACAAGGAAAATATTCGGAGATCAAAGGTATGTGGAAAGCTGGCCGGAAGAATTCAGAGGTGTTCACGTTGTAAGAAGCAAAGGGGCTAATGCTGCACTTTGGAATATCCAGAATTACACCATTAGCGAAAAAGAAGGTAAGATATTTGTTGACGACTATCCTTTGACTTTCTACCATTTTTCGGGGCTAACAATAATTAGCCGGAATGAGTTTAACCTCAACTGGTATTACCATATTGATGATAAATTGGTATTAGACTATATATACACACCCTATATCAATACGATAATGAACGTAATGAATGAAATGAACCACTATTTTCCATGGTTTATTGCCGGTTTTCTTCCGAGAGAATACACACCGGATACCCATTACTACATGGCGACGCAGAAAAATATGATTGACTGAAATTAGCTCAACAACGGGTGCTTATTTTGCCAGCTGAACATATAGTCATTATGTTTGGGTAATGAGGGATAAAAAAACGTATTAATCGCTCGAACGTTCTGTCATAGGAATGTATTCGAGGCGCTGCGCAATACTCTTATATGCAGGACGGATAATTTTCCCGTTATTAACTATTTCCTCAATACGGTGTGCGCTCCAGCCTGCAATCCTCGAAATAGCAAAAACAGGAGTAAACAGTTCTACGGGGATTTCCAGCATACGATAAACAAAACCGGAGTAAAAGTCAATATTTGCGCTGACGCCCTTGTATATTTTTCGCGCTCTGCTTATTACGGCAGGAGCTAGAGTCTCTATTTTAGAATACAGTTTAAATTCATCATCCAAACCCTTATGCTGAGCAAGCTGCCCGACATAACTTTTAAAGATTTCTGCTCTTGGGTCAGATAGTGAATACACAGCATGGCCCATTCCGTAAATAAGGCCGGAGCGATCGAAGGCCTCCTTGTTTAATAACTTTTGGAGGTATGCCTGAATTTCTTCATCATCTTCCCAGTCTTTTATTTCCTTCTTAATTTCTTCCAGCATTTGAACAGCCTTAACATTTGCTCCACCATGTCTTGGGCCTTTCAAAGAGCCTAAAGCTGCCGCTATTACCGAATAGGTATCTGTACCGGTAGAGGTTACAACATGGGTCGTAAAGCTGGAGTTATTACCTCCGCCATGCTCTGCGTGCAACACCAGTGCCAAATCCAAGAGGACTGCTTCAAGTTGTGTAAAACGGCTATCAGGCCTTAGCATGTGAAGGATATTCTCCGCTGTGCTAAGCTCCGGCAGAGGACTGTGAATATACAGGCTCTTTTTACCATGGTAATGGGTATATGCCTGATAACCGTAGACCGCCAGAAGCGGGAAGTATGCAATCATTTGCAAGCATTGTCTCAGAACATTTTGAACTGAGTTATCGTCAGAATTATCATCAAAGCTGTATAATGACAATACAGACCTGGAAATAACGTTCATCATGTCTTTTGCGGGTGCCTTCATAATCATGTCCCGGGTAAAATCAACAGGAAGCTGTCTGTAATTGCTTAGGTTTTTTACAAACCCCTTCAGAGCTTTTTCGTCCGGTAAATTTCCGAAAAGCAGTAAGTAGCATACTTCTTCGAAGCCAAATCTGTTTTCTTTGAGGAATCCTTGGACAATATTTTCAATATCAAAGCCCCTGTAAAAAAGCTTTCCGGGGCAAGGTATCATTTCCCCACTATCGGTATCGTAAGAATGTATTTCCCCGATTTCTGTAAGCCCGGCAAGAACACCCTTACCGCTTATATCGCGTAAGCCTCTTTTGACATCGTATTTGTTATAAAGCTCCGGGTTTATAGCACTGCATTTTACCGCCATATCTGTTAAGGGAGCTAACCAATCATTATTAAAGCCGTTTAAATCCATATAGGGTGTACCTCCTAAGTGTGGTTTTTTATATTATACATTATTTTCCGTAGTCCGGGATACTTTTTATCTTATTAACATTCTGTATAAAACTGTTTTTCTATACAATTATGCAATCATAAAACAACTCTTTTAAATTGATTTAAATTAAACAATTGTGGGTAATATTAAAATATATATTGGAGATGATTTTATGGATGTTGCAGCAATGTCTGTAGTAATGAAGCAAGGCCAGCTGATGCGACAAGTTGGTATAGCTGTTATGAAAAAGGCTATGGATAGTGCCGAAATGAGCACAGAGAATTTGTTGAAAGTATTGGAGCAAAGTGTAAATCCAAACCTTGGGCAAAATATTGACATTAGGTTATAAATTTTCGAAGACCGTACCGGGGTATATTCCCCGGTATTTTTTTGTGCAAGTACAGGAATGTTACTTTGTTACTGAAAACAAGTCGGGCATATATTATAATAACAAATATCCTCCGCTCTTTATAGGAGAGGGGGTACATTTTTTTAAAAGTATGTAAGCTTAATAAAAAAATTGAGTTAGGGGAAAACTTAATTTTTTAACAGAAGGAGGCGACCATGGAATATCTTATAACTTTTCTGGAAGGAATAATAGCGTTTATCTCGCCGTGTATGCTTCCGTTACTACCTATTTATATTTCCTATTTTGCGGGTGGGGAAGAGAACAACAAGAAAACGATTAAAAATGCAATCGGATTTGTTCTTGGATTTACGGTTGTGTTTGTGTTGCTCGGGGCATTTGCCGGTACCCTAGGTAGCATACTTGTCAGATACTCTAAGTGGATAAATATTATTGCCGGAGGTATTATTGTTATCTTTGGCCTTAGCTATATGGGTATAATTAAACTTTCATTTTTGACAAAAAGCAGTAATTACGAGCATAAGCAAAAAGAACCGGGATTCTTATCATCTGTCTTATTCGGAATTATATTTTCAATAGGGTGGTCTCCGTGTGTTGGAGCGTTTTTAGGATCAGCACTTATGCTGGCAGCAACATCACAGGAAAGCTACAAAGGAATTCTTATGTTACTGAGCTTCTCAATGGGATTAGGCATACCTTTCATTATTTCCGCATTAATTTTGGATAAACTAAAGGGTGTTTTCAGCTTTATCAAAAGAAACTATACACTTATAAATATTATTTCGGGAATTTTACTAATCCTATTGGGTATTGCTATGATGACAGGGTTACTGGGAAGATTGATAGCTGTTTTTACATTTTAATAAATAATACTATGGCTAGGGCTTTGAAATATAAAGGAGGCGTCTATGAATAAAAAAATAAAAACATTAATATATATTGCGGGATTTATATTGTTAATTCTGGTAGCCGTTTTTGGCTATAATTATCTGACCGAGAGGTATAAGGCTCCAAATTCTCTTGGATTGCCATCTGGAACGAATTCGCAAACGCCTATAGCCGATACTCAAAGTCCGGAGCCATCTTTGACTGGGGATGAAGAAGGGAAAGAACCACAAGAAGGGAAAGGTTCTCAAGGAGAGCAGGAACAGGAAAAAGAGCCTTTAAAGGCATTTGATTTTACCGTGATGGATCATGAGGGTAACGAGGTAAAGCTGACCGACTATATTGGGACGCCTATAGTTCTAAATTTCTGGGCTAGCTGGTGTCCGCCTTGCAAAGGTGAGATGCCGCATTTCAACCAGGTATCGGAGGAATACCCTAATGATGAGCTACTGTTTTTGATGGTGGATATGGTTGACGGAGCAGGAGAAACAACAGAAAAGGGGAAGAAGTATATAGCGGATAACGGATATACTTTTACTGTACTCTTTGACGAGAAACAGGAGGCTGCGGCAACCTATGGCATTCGCTCGATTCCAAGCACATTCTTTATTGATAAGGAAGGTTATATTGTTGGAGTTGCTGAGGGTGGAATAGATGAAGAAACGCTGAGGTATGGAGTATCGTTGATATTAGAAGAATGATTTTAACCAGGCTGTGCATAAATTATCGCAGACTACAACATAAAAAGAGTCTCATATAATACAAGAGACTCTTTTGTATATATCGGGAATAGATTAATCCATGCCACCTTTAGAATCATTTAACGGTTACAAGCTCATAGTCTTGACTTCCCAGTCCAAGCTTTTCGAGAGCGTCAAGCTGAACATAAGGATCCTTTCCGTGGAGCTGCTGGAAAAGATGACCCTCGCCACTAAGTTCCCAGCCTTGTGGTACCCCTACAGGAATCAAATCTTCAACTTTTATAGCATCGAGGCTTGCGCGTTCGATGGCTACAATATCGTCACTTGCCATTATACCTATATCCGGAACCAATGAAGGAGTGGTGATTCCCCAACAATCACAGATTGCGGTAATTGATGTGAGCACATTTATATAATATACATTTCCAGGCTTAAAGGTATCTAAAACGGTTTTTGTGCAAATAGCCATGCCCGTTTGAAAATCGGTGTAATTATGGGAATCAAGGGTTATTGCATGAACGGGACAAACCTTAACACAGTGTTGGCAAAGAGTGCAGTTATGATAATCCACTAAATATTTGCCGTGTCTTCCTTCTTCGCTAAATCTATTGGCTCCATGGTTACAGGCGTCGATACATTTTTTGCAGTATGTACATTTTTCTTGATCCCATACCAGACCACCTTCTAAACCGTGGATTTCACGGCGGGTTCTGTCAGTAACACAACCCATTGAAATATTCTTGCATGCACCGCCGTAGCCACAAGAACCGTGGCCTTTTACATGAGAAAAATCAATCAAAATATCAGCATCGTGGATAAGCCCTGCCACATCTACATGCTTGAAGGTTTTGAAATCAATGTCCTTGGTATAGTAATATTTGCCCAAGTGGCCACAGTCATCTAATACAGGGCAACCCATATTGCTTTCTGTATATCCACTTCGTTCGGGATGGCGTGAGTAAACGTAGTGGTCGGTTATAAAACAGTCACCTTTATTGCTTCTGATAAAATCTACAAGTTTGCGGACGAAAACCGGTGGGATAGTTGAATAATTGATGCCCCCTCCCACATGCATTTTTATTGCAACGGTTTTCCCCTTTACTTTTTCTGCAAGGTCTGTTTTTTTGAGTATTCGCGTGAATTTTTCTGGTAAGCTCTGAGATGCTTCGTAGCGTGAATAAGCCATCGGAGCGAATAAAACTTTTGCTGCCATAATACCCTCCTTTGTTTGTATAGAAAATAATAATTAACACCACTATTGCGAAGAATTATGTATATTATATCATAAGTTCTGCCAGTACAGTATTGTTATAAGTAGTTGATAGAAGGCGATATCCCTGTTTAGTATTCGGAAGTTGATTAATGCTGGAATGGCTGTGGTTATTATTAATCCACAGCTTTCATTGAGTCTACCATTTCAATCTTCTTGAGCTTTCCGTACATTAGGAAATTTACCGCGAGAGAGAATAAAAGAGTTGC
>CAYUZC010000036.1:0-12471 GCA_964449525.1 uncultured Ruminiclostridium sp. | reverse complement strand
GGTACGGCAGTTGTTACACTGGCTGGGCTTACTAATGCACTGAAAATAGTTAATAAGCAAAAAGAGAGTGTGAAAATAGTAATAAACGGTGCAGGAGCGGCAGCTATTTCGATTACAAAGCTTCTTTTAAGTGATGGCTTTAATGACATTACTCTATGTGACAGAAGTGGCGCAATTTATGAAGGACGCAAAGAGCACATGAATCCAGTAAAAGAAGATATGGCGTTAATCACTAATAGAGGAAGAAACGCAGGTTCGTTAGCCGACATGCTGGTGGATGCGGATGTTTTTATTGGCGTCTCAGCTCCCGGAGTTGTAACAACCGATATGGTAAAAACAATGGAAAAGGACGCAATTATATTTGCTTGCGCAAATCCTACGCCTGAAATTTTTCCTGATGATGCCAAAGCTGGCGGAGCAAAAATAATCGCCACGGGCAGAAGTGACTATCCCAACCAAGTAAATAATGTTCTTGCTTTTCCCGGAATCTTCCGCGGTACTTTTGATGTTCGGGCAAGTGATATAAATGATGAAATGAAAATTGCGGCGGCTAAAGCGCTGGCAAATCTTATTTCACAAGAAGAACTTTCGGCGGATTATATTATCCCTGAGGCTTTTGACTCACGAGTAGGAAAGAAAGTGGCAGAAGCTGTCGCAGAAGCGGCCAGAAAGACAGGCGTAGCAAGAATATAGAAGATAATATATTAAAAATTGGGGAGGCAAAAGCCTCCCTTATGTTTTATACCATGCGTTACGCAATATGGTCCTTTCGTCTGACAAACTTGGAACATGCTTTTTTTATACTTCCGTCACATTTTCTCACTGAAAACATTCCGCAAACACCATATGTATGTATTTGATCATGGGGGTGAAACATAAAGAATTCACAATCACAGCAACGATAAAATTCTAACTTTTTAAAGTCATCCATTATAAAATAGCGATGGGAAGAACAATAGTAGTCTTCAGAAACTATACCCTTTTCCCGGCACAGTATATCATTGGTAATACCTAAGCGTTTACCCTTCATACAGTTTTTACAGGATTTCTTTTCCTGTTTTACAACAACGGAAGGCTTTACTTTTTCTTTTAGACTCAGGGGTATAGTTTTCATTTTATGAATTACCACCCTTTATTTGAATTCTTCCTATAAAATTATAACATATTACCCAACTATAGCCCCAAGTTTATCCGATGACAGACTGTGCGAAAACTGTTGCTGCTAAGTTTGCATTAATTCAAGCCTTTTTTCAAGTTTATATGCGTGTTGTATTGTTTTTACTGATTATTATTGTATAATTATTAAAAAGGCTATCGAGGTGGCAGAAATGGCAAGAATATACCGAATCAGATATATTCCTTCTGAAACTGTTGATTTGTCGTCAGATGAATTGTTGTACCGTGATAATAAGTATCTTATTACTCAATGGAATCCAATTAAGCCGAGAAATGATATTAAAAACGGTATCTCATGTGTTTTTTTAGAGCAGGGCTGGAAAATAAGTGCTTTTTTTGGAGAAAATAAGAAAATTATTTATTGGTATTGTGATATTGTTGATATCATTTTTAATCGGGAATCGGATACATATTATCTATATGATTTGCTTACAGATATAAAAATAATGCCTGACGGCCGGGTCGAAATAATTGACTTGGATGAGTTGGCAACAGCCTTTGAGGAGAGCCTTATAACAAATGAGCAATTAATAAAGTCGTTAAAGCAGAGCAATAGTCTTTTAGATTTGATTTATACCCGGGATGTTCCTCAACACATGAGGGAAATAATTCTCAACTATACAGGTATTGGAGTGTAAAATATGCCAACAAATATGGCTGATTATATAAATGCACGAAGACTAGGACTTAAAGAATATTCAAGTCATATTTCTCAGGGCAGAAACGGCTATTTACCTTTTCTTGACGGTGTACTCAAGAATATAGATATCGTTTCGGAGCTGGATTTAGGTATTATAGAAATTCCCTTGAAGAAAGTAAAAGGTACATATTCCTATCTAAGAAGCATTTCTTTCGCACATAATTTTATGCCTATTATGGAAATTGACTCGGAAATGGCAGTAAAATGGCAGAATGTATGTGATATCCAGAATAACGAAGGGTTAAGAGACCCTGTTAAAGCCTATGAATATCTTAACTGGTTCTATATAATTGAAGGAAATAAAAGAATATCTGTGCTCAGATATTTAGATATTTATTCTTATTATGCCAATGTCACACGTCTTATTCCCAAGTATGACGAGAATAATAAGGATATCAGGCTATATTATGAGTTTATGGATTTTAATAAAAAAACCGGGATTAATGAAATTTGGATGTCAAATGAAAAGAGTTATTCTGAACTTTGGGAAATTATAAAAGACTATAAGCCTAAAAGTAGATATGATGATAAGCCGGATAGGTTTAAATACTTTGCAAGTGCATTTTACAATAATTTTAAGAAGGCATTCTATCAGTTGGGAGGCGATAAGCTTGCCATAACTACCGGGGATGCATTTTTAGATTATCTCAAGATTCATGGTATAAACGAAGAATACAACGAGCAGGAATTCAAGGACAGAATTTGGCGGTTGCTTTCTGAGTTAAAATATTATTCCGGCCCGGAAGCAGTTGACATTCAGCAAAGCCCTACATTAAAAACAGAGAAGAGCCTAATGGGGAAAATTGTTCGTTTTATGAATAATGACAATCTGAAGGTTGGATTCGCCCATTCTACTGACAGTAATACTTCCAGCTGGACATATTCTCACGAATTAGGGCGAATTCATCTCGAACAGACTTTAAAAGATAGTGTAACCACAGTTTCTGCATCCAATATTCCCGAGAGCAATGAGGCCGGTTATATTCTTCAAAAACTTATAGACGATGGCTGTAAGATAATATTCACAACCACTCCGGCCCTTATAAATCCCACTTTGAAGGTGGCGATGGATAATCCGGATTGTAATTTTTTAAATTGTTCATTTATGCATTCATTTAAGCATGTAAATACGTATTTTGGAAGAATCCATGAGCCTCGGTTTCTAAGTGGTATTATTGCAGGAATAATGAGTGAATCGGAGAAGATTGGCTATATCGCGCCATACCCGGTTACGGATATTTTAAGCGGTCTTAATGCGTTTACTTTAGGTGTTCGTATGGTCAATCCGCGTGCTCAGGTGTATGTTAAATGGACCGTTAAGCAAAATGAGATAGTTGATACCAGCGTGATAACCCAAGAACTTGCTTCAATTGGAGCTGATATTGTATCCCACCATAATACTCTTATTAATCGAAAGTTTTCAAAGGAGTATGGGGTATATACACTTAAACAAAACCAAGCATGCCATTATGAGCCGGATAAATATTTAGCTGTTCCGATATGGAATTGGGGAATTTTTTACGAAAAGTATATAAAAAGCGTACTAGCCGGAGGAACCCGCTTGGGAATAGATAACGCAAACTCCGGAAGGATGAGAAATTTCTGGTGGGGTCTGGACTCAGGACTGCTAGATTTCTTCTATGCAAAAAGTCATGTGCCTGCTACAACAGGAAAATTGGTAGAGTTTATAAAGACATCTATTATGTCACAAAGCTTTAAGGTGTTTACTGGCCCTATTTTTGATAATAACGGTAATCTTGTTGTGGAAAGTGGTGAAGAGCTACAAAGAGAGCAGATCCTTTCGATGGATTGGCTTGTTGAGGGTATTATTGGTGAAATACCCGACTTAAAGCAAAACCAAACTATTAATGATTTATCTACGGGAAAGATTGTATGACTATAAAAATATGCAAGTATTCAAAATACAAAGGAAACAATCTATTCCGGAATATCTAAAAAATAATACCCGGCTGAGTCAATAATAGTTGTATTTTTGAATTTTAAAGAACGAGGAGCTCGTCCGAACTGAAGGTGCATATGACCGTGTAGCATATAACGTGGAGCATACTTTTCAAGAAGTGGCAAGAATGCCTTAAATCCAGTGTGACAAGAATCATTCCCATCATTGATGCCATAAGCCGGCGCATGGGTAACCAGAATATCAAATCCTTTGTTTAAAAAAAGCTGAAATCTTAGTTTGCTTATTCTTTTTTCCATTTGTTTGTCTGTATATTGAAAAGGTGGTATTGAATAATTAGGATGATAGTTGTATTTCATGCTACCGCCTAATCCAAGTATACGCAGGCCTTTAAACAAAACAAGCTTATCTTCTATACTGTCGCATCCTCCGGGAGGATTTTTTATGTACCCGTTATCGTGATTACCGTGTACATAAAATAGGGGAGCTTTAATCATTGTAGCCAGAAATGAAAGATAGTCACTTTTTAAATCTCCGCAGGAGATTACAAGGTCCGTTCCTTCGAAACGCTCAGCATCAAAGTGATCCCAGATATATTCACTTTCTGTGTCAGACACAAGCAATATACGCATTTTGTAGCTCCGTAATAATTTTTCAAAATCATTTTGGCTTTTATGTGTTAATGATATTATAAGTTATTTAGGATTCAATCTCAAGAAAAAAGCTTAAACCAATTGATATATAGTGGTATAATAGTAAAAAGTCGTACAGCGTATGTATGCTTATTGAACAGTTAAATGGTGATGCTCGGCCGTTTGGTGTATTAAACTTGTTTGGGCTTCGATAGGAGTTTAAAGATGGATAAGGAGACATTTATAAAATCTGTCACATATAATGGAAAAGGCTTGGTGCCCGTAGTTACGCAGGACCAGCAAACAGGAGAGGTTTTAATGCTCGCTTGGATGAATGAGGAAGCTTTAAACCTCACCATTGAAAGAAAAAGGATGGTCTATTATAGCAGAAGCCGTCAGAAGCTTTGGCTCAAGGGTGAAACCTCAGGACATTTTCAAAATTTGGTCTCTATATCTATCGACTGTGATGGAGATACGCTTTTGGCCAGAGTGATTCAAGAGGGGGCTGCGTGTCATACAGGAAACAGAACCTGCTTTTTCAGAAATCTTGAATCGTAAATTTAAATAAAGCTATAAATAGTATTGCATGTACGGTGCAATTCTGCATAAATAAAAAGTGCTTATTAAAAAATAGGAAGGTATTTATCATGAGCGAAAAATTCAATATTTTAGATGAGGTTTTTAACGTTGTTACCGACAGGAAGGCTAACCCTAAGGATGGATCCTATACAAATTATCTTTTTGATAAAGGTATAGATAAAATCTGCAAAAAAGTCGGAGAGGAATCCTCAGAGGTAATAATTGCGGCTAAGAACAATTCCCCGGAGGAAACCCGATATGAGATAGCAGACCTTTTATATCACCTTACAGTCCTTATAGTAAACCAAGGTCTTACTTGGGATGAGGTTATGGAAGAGCTTAAAAAAAGAAGATGAAATTAACTATAAATGAGTCGGAGATTTTTCTCCGGCTTTTTTGTTTTTGCGTCAAGCTTTGATTTTAATTTACAAATAATTATTAAAATTATCCTATTGAATAAATATAAACAAAATGTTACAATACTTAACAGTAAATAAATGTTAGGTGTAGCTTAAAAATGAAAATTGGGGAAATTATAGGCGAAAGATATATGCTTGTCGATTTGTTAGGTACAGGGGGTACATCGGCGGTATATCTTGCAGAAAATATAGTATTGAATAATCTCTGGGCTATTAAGGTTTTATCTAAGAATAGTCAGTGGCTTTCCTTTGAGATGGAGGAAATTGAAATACTAAAAGAGCTAAGCCATCCGATGCTCCCGAGAATAGCTGATTTAGCAGAAGATGCTGATAATTACTACATAGTAATGGACTTCATATCCGGTTCGAATTTGCTAAATATAATTAAAAGTCAGGGAAAAGTATCTGAAAAAATGCTTCTTAAATGGACCGGGGATCTTTTGGACGTACTTTTATATCTTCATGGCAGAACACCTTCGATTATCTACAGGGACCTAAAACCCGCTAATTTAATAGTGGATGATTCTTGTCGGCTAAGACTTGTTGACTTTGGCACAGCCAGATACCACACCAATGAAGCTTCTGAAGACACAGTTTACATAGGTACTCAAGGCTATGCAGCGCCGGAACAATATGGAATAGGTCAAAGTGACCAGAGAACCGATCTTTTTAACCTTGGGATGACCATAATTCATTTGGCAACGGGTGTTCATCCGTTAAAGCTTGGTTTGGACAAAATGAGGGATTCCTTGAAAAAAGAAGGTTTAACTCAAAGCTTTATTAAATTCATTCAAAAACTTACTGAAAGCGATCCAAATAAAAGATTTCAGACCTGCGAAGAAGCTATAGCGGGACTAGACAGAGTAATAAATCAGGGAGGTGTGTTTTTTAGAAATAATACAACAAAAAAAGCAGAAATCAGCTTCAAAGGAGTAATAGGGATTTCTTCGGTTTTGCCGGCAAGTGGAGTAACTTCTTTTTGCATGGCGTTAGGAAAATATTTGGCAGAAAATAAAATTAGTTCTGTATTGGTTGAATTAAATAACAGCGGTGATTTTGACGAGATGAGAAAATATTTGGATGATCTAGGTGAGGTAAAAATTCAAAACAAGAACCGATTTGAGGCAAATGATCTGATTTTTTATTCCAATGCTTCTGATTCCGGAGAAATACCCAGAAAAGGTATCGATGTTATAATACTCGACTTAGGCCAGCTCAATAGTGAAAGAAAAATAAATCAGCTTAATCATGCCGACGTCCGGCTTGTTTTATTTCCATGCGTACCGTGGAAGTATTCTCTTTTTTTTGAATGTAACGAGAGTATTAAATCATTAACAAAGAGTGAGTGGATTTATCTGGCGAATATCTCTCAAGGCTGTGAAAGACAGAAGTTGAGAAAGCTTATGGGACGTAATGGGCTGGTTTTTTATTCTTCTGTAATCAATCTGTTCGATCTAAGTTCAGAAGAGAAAAAGAGCATAGGCATTGTGTTTGAAAAAATATGCAAATTATCAGGGCGATGGTGATATAAGGAGGGGAAAAAAGAGTGATTTTAAGGCCACAGCGTTATAGAACTTTAATGGGTTTCCTAGCGGGACTTTTTATTTCTCTGCTTATAGCAGGGGCAGGATTTTTTTACTATCTGAATAATACACACAATACATCTGAGCAAGAGAAGTTACAAATTGGACAATTGGCAGTGGAAGAGTATAAAAAGAACAATCCTACCGGTCTGGTATATACAGTTATAGCAAATAAAAGGTCAGGCGAGGTTTTACTGGATAAAGATATTGCTCCGGCAGAAATAAGTACGCATTTCATACCGGCTGACGCTGTTACAGAGCCTTCTTTGGCAGTGGGCAAGGTAATACGATGTAGCATTTCATCTAATACCGTGATAACTGACTCTCTGCTATATAGTAAGCAAGAATACCCCGATGACATGAGGTTAATGGAATACTCGGTTCTAAACTTACCTAAAAAGCTTCAAACATTAGAATACATCGATATTAGGATTATGTTTCCAAATGGTCTAGATTACATTGTCATCTCAAAAAAGCAAGTGACAGATTTACAAAATACGGAAGAAAGCCCCAAAAGCATAGTTTGGTTCCATGCATGCGAAGAAGAAATACTCAGAATGGCCAGCGCTATAGTTGATGCAAGCATTGTGGAAGGAGCCATACTGTATGCTGTACCATATATAGCTCCGGATATTCAAAATGAAGCGGTCAGAACATATCCGTCAAATCCCGATGTACAGAACCTCATTATGGAAAACCCAAATATTATTAATAAAGCCATAACAGAATTGGAAATCCGTAACCGTGTATTATTTGAGAACAAAATAAATGAAGATTATCAATACACAGGTAGAAACAAGGTGTTTGGTGATAACAAAACTGTTATATCTCCTGATATTGTTGAACCTGAAGTTATTGAGAATAAAGAGAAAACAAAAGTGGAGGAGAATCTTTAGGAGGTCTTAAATGAATGTTGCATTTTTGGGAGAGAGTACCGAAGCTAAGCGATTTTTAATACTCTGTCTTGCTAAAATCACATCATGCCATACAAAAGTGACAATACTGTCGAAGTATTCTTATTCCTTTGATGAAATGTATGAGAACTATGACTACTGCGGAATAGAGATGCTTCTGCTAAAAGACGGAGATAATTCTTTGACAAAGGTTTCAGAAGAAAAAAGTAATTTTATTGATGCGGAAGACCTTATTAATATTCCGGAGGAATTTAAGGTCATAGCAATCAGTGAACCAACCAGAAAAAGCCTTGAAAGTTGTGTAAAATTAGCCGGCGACTATGCATGTTTCCAGCCTACCTTAAGTCTTTACATTATTCATATTAATATTATGGAATATTGTAAAATAGGGAAGCGATATCTTGATAACTACTGGGAGATTGGATTGCCTAGCTTTACAGAGATAGTCGAAATCTATGAATTATATTTTGAAGAAAAAAACCAGATTGTTATGATAGAAAGCCAGTATTTAAACAGATTATATATCAGAAGTCTTTCTCCCTCGATGAAAAGTGTACTGAGAAAAATAATTCAAGACATTTTTTCTATGGATATAAGGGAAGTAAAAGAAGTATTTAAAAAGGCTGAAAGGATGAAATAGTATGCAAATTTCTTTATGGTCAAACATGCATGGCCAAGGAACTACCAGCTCCATATCCGCAGCTGTAGCCTCTACAATTGCACAAAAAACAGCCTTAAAAACACTGATTGCTCATAATCAAATAGAAAGAAGTGCTCTTGAGGGCTATCTTTTTAAAGAATCGAGGCAGGGTGTGCATGTAATTCAGAGCCTAAGAAATCAGGGCATTGATGCGCTTATAAGGCTTATAAAAAATGGAAGGCTTAAGCCGGAAATGGTAGCCGATTATACACATTCCATTTTAAAAAATCATCGTATGGATTTGCTTTTAGGAACGGAAAAAAAGCAGAAAATAGCCAAAGAGGACCAGGAGCTCTTATTAAACATACTGAGCTGTGCAAAGGATTTCTACGACATTATTATAATGGATGTTCACAGTGGGCTTAAGGAGAATAATAGCTTAAAGATTCTGCAAGGTTCAGACATTATAGTATTCTGCATAAATCAGAACAGCTTTTTGCTGGAAGACTTAACAGCAGTTTTCGAAGAACATGACTTCATGAAACAAAAAAGGGCTGCATTTGTTTTAGCAAGATATGAAAAGCATTCCGGTATGACCACCGGAAATCTTGCAAGACAATACAAAATAGACAGGGATTGCATATTCGAAATTTCAAATAGTTCATACTTTTTGGATGCTTTAAACTCCGGGAGAGTATACGAGTATATAGCCTTTAACCAAAATACAAAGCGCGGTGAGGAGAAAGATATAATAAGCTCTTTAAATCGACTTTGTGAGTATATTATTGAAGGGTGCGATAGAAGTTGCCGGTCATAATTAACTTGTCGATAATTGTATTAATACTTATGGGGCTTGTTATTGCTCTGTATTTTTTCTTTGTATCAAAAAAGTTTAGCAGAGAGACCCAAGACACACAAGATCCACAAAGGTATACTATTCCAACCCTTATCGGATATGTTAAGGATTCAATTAACGAGATAACCAGAACAAATCTATTTGAGCTTGGCCTCAATGAGGTGGAATTTAAAAAACAGACCAACAAAAGGGCAGAGCTAAAAAAAGCGCTGAAGGTATGTATGCATGGTTCCATCGTGGACAAGCAGTTTGTAAAAGCGTTTATTTATGATATCTTACTTTCTTATATCCCAGACGAAAAAATTAACGCAGTTATTCCGTTTAACAACCCTTATCTTCTGTCAACGAAGGAAAAGTTTGTAGTTTTACTCTACATGATAAAAAAGGAGCATGGATTCAATGCTCTTTCTTATTTGATTGATACTTTTGAGCTGGATAAGCTGAAAAAAACAAAAAATGAAGAGTATGCCTTTTATGTATCCAAAAAAGAAATTAATGATATTTATGATCGAATGGGATTGATACCTACAAGAGAAGATAAACTTGAGATTATTACCCAGACAGTCTATGAACAATATAAAGGGTTAGGAGTCATAGATGAAATCAGAGACATGAATATCGATGGGGTATCTGGAGGAGTTTCGGGAGTTAGCGACGATTTTTCCGAATTTCCGAATTTTATGGATCAGATGAACGGAGCTACCGGCTATCAAAAAAATTATGAAAGCATCTGGGTTTTTTATAAAGGAAAATCTATCAAGTTTGACTTTTTAGGCTTTGATAGCGAGAGTGAACTTAAGAGGGTTTGCCAGATAATATATCGTTACAATCGTGGAGGACAACTGTCCGAAGCTACAGGTTACAGAGTCAACGAGATGAAAGATGGAAGCCGAATATTGGTTGTACGTCCCCCTTTCTCCGAGTCTTGGGCTTTTTTCGTGAGAAAGTTTTATATAAAAAATGTAACTCTGGAAATGCTTGTTCGGGATGAAAATGCCAGTTTACCTATTAATCTAATCAAATACATAGTAAAGGGTGGCATGATTACTTCTGTGACAGGCCAGCAGGGAAGTGGGAAAACTACAATGCTTATGGCTATGATTGAGCACATTTATGCCACATTGACACTGCGTATTCAGGAGATGGCTTTTGAACTCAATTTGAGAAAACTATATCCCGAAAGAAATATTTTGTCCTTCAGAGAAACCGAGACTATTTCAGGGCAAATGGGACTGGACATCCAGAAAAAGACTGATGGAAGCGTTAATATTCTGGGTGAGGTAGCCACCGATCCTGTTGCGGCATGGATGATACAAATGTCTCAAGTTGCCTCGTTGTTTACTTTGTTCACCCATCATGCAAAAACTTCAAGAGATTTGGTTTATTCTTTAAGGAACTCACTTTTGAAATGCGAAATGTTTAATAACGAGAAAATAGCAGAGCAACAGGTGGTGTCAGTTTTAGATTTTGATATACACCTTGCAAGAAATTATGAAGGTAAAAGGTACATTGAGCGCATTACTGAAATAGTGGAGCTTACTGACACACCTATTCCTCAGAGTTTTGTTGACATAAAAGATTTGAGAGAAAAATCGTCTCATTTTATGGAATCAGCGGCTGTGTATTTCACGAAGATGACCGATAAAAAGATCTTTGAGTGCCGTAATATTATTGAGTTTAAAAATGGAAAATATGTTGTAGTTAACACTATTACAAAAGAGAGAGCGGAAAAAATGAAAAGCGCTATGACAAAAAAGGATGCACAGGAATTTGATGAGTATTTTTTTGAGCTCATAAGCCTTCAAAGGGAGGTGAATGGGTGAATATATACGGTATTATCGGGGTCTCTTGTGTTTTCATCGCTTTTTTATTAATAGTTGTAAACCTTGCTTATTCTAAGAGGCGAAACAAATTGGGAAAAAGCCTTAAGCAGGAAGGGAAAAATAATTCTGTTTTTTATATTTCACTTTATTATAGAATTAGCATTATTCCTGGCTTAAATAAGCTTCTATTAAGTATTCGAAAAAGACTTGAAATCTACACTGTTTCGGATGAAAAAAATATCCGTAAGACGACTGTTGCCCTTCTTATCACTTCTATAATGGCATACATAAGCATTGTTATTGTATTCTGGCTTTTTACTAGGGACTTAATAATTATGATATTATTTGCGATACTCTTGTCTTTTATTGGAGATACAATTATAGAGCTATTTATAAGCAATCTTCAGAACAAGCTTTTAAAACAACAGATTAAGTATCTGGAGCTACTTAGACATAAATACTATGAACAAAAATCTGTTGAGGATGCCAACCTAGAAGCCTGTAACCTCCTTAATAAAGAGGGAACCTATGAAGTATATACCCAGGCCGAACGGATAAATGATATTCTAATTTCCAAAGATGTGGAGGAGGAACTGGAAAAGTATTATGAGACAGCTCCGAATAAATATTTTAAGATGCTGGCAGGTATAATTTTTATTACCAAGGAATACGGGGATACTTATTTAAATGATAGCTCAGTTTTTATTCGATGTATCACCTATCTTGGAAGCGAAATCAAAGCTGAATTGTATAAGCGAGAAAAGCTGAAATATGCTTTAAGGAGTCTTTCTACCATATCTCTTTTGCCTTTGTTTTTTTTGAAGCCCCTTAGAAGTTGGGCATCAGGAAGCTTTGCACCGTTAGAATCGTTTTATTCCAGTAGAATTGGTATTGTTCTGGGTATAGCGACAATATTTTCATCAATTATTTGTTATATTATTTTAAGAAAACTTCAGCGTTTTGATAATCATATCAGTTTTGGATATGTTAAAAAGACCTTTGCGGAGAGGTTATACGATAGATATTTGTATCCGGTTGTGGATAGGCTGGTACCACGAGAATATACAAAGCAGTCGCAAAATTTTACAGAGCTAATTAAAAATGCGATGGCCCCTGTTAATATGTATACCCTGTATGTAAGAAGGCTATTGACAGGGTTTATTGCGTTTGTGTTCGGATTATGTATGTTTATTGGTCTGAATGTTTACAGCAGATATTCAATCCTAAACGT